>DTYT01000057.1 GCA_012961745.1 Kiritimatiellia bacterium
ACGGAACGTCGAGCAGCGTATGATGCGACCGCCGGACTGACGCACACGTTCTTCCAGCTGATTATTGGAGGTGACTACCGTGACCTCCGTGTGGCCGCGCAGATTGTGCATCAGGTTCAGGATAGTATCCGCCAGGTTACTTCGGCCGCCGGAATAGTAGACCCCCACCTCGCGGTACTCGGCTCCCTGCGGAACTTTACGCAGCGGGCGCGACTCGAAGACCACAAACAGTTTGACGTTTTCGCGGCGGGCGAAACGGGACACCCGGTCCAGCAAGGCCAGCTGCTCGCGGGGCGCCATACGCCGCCGCGCCCGCAATTCCTGGCTGAGATCGCCTCCGTCCACGATATAGGTGCTGCGCGCCCTCCCGACGGAACAGCGCAGCTTCCACCACATTCGGATGTTCTTCAGAAAACTCTTCATGGTTGCACCTGTCTATCCAAACCTGTCGAATGCTCCTCTCAGGCAAGTCCGGCCCTGCCGATCGGCGCATTTGCGCCGGGCGGCAGGGTATGTTCGGCACCCCGCCTCCGGATAGGGTACCTGCTGTCGCGTATGTGACAGAGGGAAGGCCGATCACCTCGGACTCCTTGTTTCACCGGGCCCCCTGCCGTATAGTGGGCCTGCGGTCTAGGGTTAATATAGCACAGATACTGCCCCGTCGCACAAGCGGAAACCATGGATCCGGTGGAAAAGAAGGCATCCCCGGGAGATCAGGGACGGCACTGCGAACTGAGATGCCCGCATTGCGGCAGGGAATTTGAGGCGTTCCTGGTAGAGAGGGTGGATGGATCCCGGTCCCCGGAGCTGAAAAGCAGGCTGCTGCGCAATGAGCTCAATCGGATGACGTGCCCCCAGTGTAACTACCTGTTCTTGGTGGAGTCGGAGCTACTCTATCGGGATCTGGACAGGGGGTTGATAATTTACCTCATGCCGGGCGCCGGGGAACGCTGGCGGGAGGCGGAAAACAAGGTCAAGAGCCTGCTGGTGAATTATCTGGCGGAATTCGGTGGGGCTGCCAAGCCGCTCCCGGAGGTGCAATTGGTCTTCAGCCGTGCGGAACTGATGGAACGGATCTGCATGATCGATAAGGGATACGAGCTGCTGGCGGTGGAATACATTAAGTACCTTATCTATACCCGCAATGCGGGAAGGTTGAATCCGAGAAGCAAGCGGTTGCTGTTCAACGCGGAAGATTCCGACGAGCGTACGCTGTGGTTCGTCATACAGGATATCGCAACTCATAGGCTGGAAGGCGTTCTTCAGTTTGAGCATCAGGCATATCGGGCCATCTGTGAGACTTTCCTTCAGGAACCCCACGCCCGCATGCTCCGGGGCCTTTTCTCCGGGCCCGTCATCAACGCCCGCCTGCAAGTGCTAGCGGATGAGGAAAGTGACCGGCAGCCAGAGGGCAAGCCTCAGTCACTGGGGGCGGGCGCAGTCGACGACGGGAATAAATCGTCCGACTGAGAAGATCGCGCCCACGGTTCCACGACACCCTGCTGCTCCGCCACGCGGAGATTCTGATCAACGTAGAGTAGGGCGGTTCGGGCCAGCGGTGCCCAAGCGCTTTCCCCGTGAGCGTCCAGAAACCGCTGGTACGCCCGGCGGGCCTCGTCCGGGCGTTTCATCTCCTCAAGGCAGCGGGCGACGCCGATGGCGGCGGGATCCCGGACAAAGGGCGGCGAGGTGTCGCTGCTCAGGGCCTGGAACGTATCCCGGGCCTGTTCCAGTTGTCCCAATCCTTCCAGACAGTATGCTTTGCCCAGTTTACCGAGCGGTGACAGCAGGTGCTCGGGAAACTGTTTGAGTAGATCGTTATACTTCTGCATTGCCATGCCGAACTGGTCATCATGATAGTAGGCAGCGGCCGCCCCGAGAAGCGCGACAAAGGCGGCCGGAGTACGCGCATAGTCACGGGCGATCTGTTCCAGGGCGGCAACGTCGCGGGCCAGGGAGAGTTTTTCGAAAGCGATTTCAGCCCGTCGCTGGCGCTGATACCGGTAGGTGGTCAGTCCCAGGAATATCGCTAAAGCGATACTCAGGCCGATCCCCACCGGTAGAAGGAATTCCCGGCTGGCGCGGATGATTTCCTCCCGCGACGGACCGTGAGCCGCGGTTGCTCCCCGGTGAGCGGCCGGTATGGGCTGGTTCTGCCTGGTCATCTCTGCCTCCTGCAGCCAGGGGGTAGGGCCGCATTTTCTTCGCACGGCACTAGTGGTCAATCCTTTTCTTTACGGTGTACAAGGGCGATGATTTCCCCAGCGATTTCGTCGGGCGTGCGATCATCCGTTTCTACCTGGTAGGGCAAGGCGTCGTAGTAGGGACGCCGGGCCTGGAGCATCTCACGTACCCGGCTGCCTTTCTCGCCCTGTTCGAGGAGCGGCCGGTGGGATTCATCGCGGACTCTCCGCAGGATGGTTTCCGGAGTCGCATTCAGGCATATCAGCAGGCCGTTCCGGGCGAAGTCGGCGATATTCTCGGGGTTCAGGACTACACCCCCGCCGGCGGCGATCACCGTGGCATTTCGCCCGCTCAGCTCACGCACCAGAGCTCTTTCCAGTCTTCGAAAATGGTGCTCGCCGTCCTCGGCGAATATCTGTGGAACGGTTTTTCCCGTCCTTCGCTCGATTTCCGAGTCCATGTCCACGAAATCCATGCCCAGTTTGCGGGCCAGAATCCGGCCCACGGTGCTCTTGCCGGTACCCATGAATCCGAACAGAACGATATTGAGCTGTCCCGTCATATCCGGGCCTCAGAATGATACGAGCGATTGATACCAGGCCGCCAGCTCCGGTCCCCAGAGGATCCAGATCATCGCTCCCAAGGCAAGATAGGGGCCATAAGGTATACGACCTTGCCATTCGCTCTGTCCGCTGAAAATCAGGTAGATTCCGACAATGGATCCCACCACTGAAGAAGCAACGATGGAGAAGACCACGCCCGGCCAGCCGAGAAAAGCACCGATGGCCCCCAGGAGTTTGACATCTCCCCAGCCCATGGCCTCCCTGCGGAAGGCCAGCTTGCCGAGAACCCCGATCGCCCAGAGGGCGCTCGCCCCCGTAGCCGCACCGGCGAGCGACCATCCCAGCGCGAGAAGGCGGCTTTGCTGGCCGTGTATTTCCGGAAAGAGGACGCTGAAAAACAGTCCGGCCAAAATCCCGCCCATCGATATCCGGTCCGGAATGATCATGTGTTGGAGGTCAACGAACGACGCGACGATCAATCCGCCGGTGGCCAGCCAGTAGATGGGTGTCAGCCAGCCGGGGCCGAACCGCAGCCAGACCGCCAGGAACAGTAGCGCGGTCAGGGTTTCCACAAGCGGGTAGCGCGGGGAAATCCTCCCCGAGCAATGGCGGCATACTCCTCGCAGCAGGAGGAAGCTGACGATCGGAATGTTGTCATGCCATGCAATGCGGTTTCCACAGATAGGACAGCGTGACGCAGGTGTGACGACGGACTCCCCGCGGGGAATGCGATAAATGCATACGTTGAGAAAACTTCCTACGCAGGAGCCAAACACAAAGACCGCCGCGGACCAGAACCATCCAGGAATAGCTGGAGGGGCGTTCATCCGCATGTCTCCACCGCGTCGTTTCCGTACACCGCAGCGTTGAGGGCCCGCCGCATAACTGGAATCGGCGGTTCGAGACCCGTCCACAAACGGAAAGCTTCCGCCCCCTGATGGAGGAGCATCCCCAGACCATTGGCGGTGGCCGCCCCCGCCGCGGCGGCGGCCTTCATGAACGGCGTAGTGGGCCTGAGGTAGACCACGTCGTAAACCCACTGCTGCTGGCGGAAAAGCCGGGACTCGATCGGGGAGTCGTCGCCGTCGTGCATCCCCACGGGGGTGGCATTCACTACCAGATCAGCCTCGGGAACTGCAGCGTCCTTTTCCTCCGGTGGAACGCTGCGGACTCTCGGGTGACCGGTCTTCCGGGCTACTTCCGAGGCCAGCTCGCGCGCCCGAATAATGTCGACGTCACATATCGTCAGCATCGAGGCTCCTGCAGTGGCGCAGGCGAAAGCGACCGCGCGCCCGGCGCCACCGGCACCGAGCAGAAACACTTTCCTGTCCCGGGGCCCGGCCCCGAACGATTCTTCGAGTGCGGTGAGAAATCCGGGCAAGTCCGTGTTGTATCCCTGGGGGCCGTCTTCGTCAAAGCGGATGGTGTTGACTGCGCCGGTGAGCTCGGCACCGGTATCACGCCGTTCGAGCAGGCGGCAGGCCGCCTGCTTGTGCGGAATGGTAATGTTAACCCCACCGAGTCCCAGAACCGCCGCACCGCGCAGCGCGCTGGCAAACTCTTTCACCGGTACATCGAAGGCCACATAGATCGCGTTCAACCCGAGATGACGAAATGCCGCGTTGTGCATCCGCGGGGAGAGGCTATGCCTTACCGGACACCCCAAGATCGCGAAGACTCTGGTTTCGGCGTCGGTCACCCGTTTCTTTTCTTCTTCCTGCTCTGCTTCCCGCGGGCCTGAGTGCCCGCCTTCCGGGAAGTAGTCCGCTTGGTCCTTCCAGCCCCCGAACCCCTCCGCCGCCGCGGCGGTTGACGACCTTGGCCCTCAAGGAACAGATATCGGTTGAGGCAGTTGACATACGCCTTGACGCTGGCCTCGATGATGTCGGTGCTGGAGCCCTTACCGCTGACCAACCGGTCTCCGAACTCGACCTGGATAGAGACCTCACCCACCGCGTCCTTGCCGGAGGTTATCGCCTGCAGATTGTAATCCACCAGACGTCCACTGGTCCCGCTCATGCGGTCCACAGCCCGGAGGGCCGCGTCGACCGGTCCGTCCCCGCAGGCGGAATCCTGCAGGACGTTGTTTTCCTTCCGCAAGCGCACGGTCGCAGTCGGAATCGCCGTGTTGCCGGAAATCACATGGATATAGTCGAGGACATAGACCGGCGGGATTTCCTGCAGGTGCTCCTGCACCAGCGCTACGATATCATCGTCGTAGATATGCTTTTTCTTGTCTGCCAGAGCGATGAACGCCTGGTAGATCTCCTCCAGTTCCCGTTCACCCAAATCAAACCCCAGCCTGGCCAAATGATGCCGAAAAGCATGGCGGCCGGAATGCTTACCGAGAACGAGCTCGCTGCCAGGAATACCCACATCTTCCGGTTTCATGATCTCGTAGGTGGTACGCTCCTTGAGTATTCCGTCTTGATGGATGCCAGCTTCGTGCGCGAAGGCGTTGGCCCCGACGATCGCCTTGTTGCGCTGTACCATCATGCCCGTCAGCTGACTCACCAGGCGACTGGTGCGGTAGATTTCGCGTGTGTTGATTCCGGTGCGCACCCGGAAGAGATCCTGCCGGGTCTTCAAGGCCATGACGATTTCTTCCAGTGCACAGTTGCCTGCGCGCTCTCCAATACCGTTGACAGTGCACTCGATGCCCCGGGCGCCGTTCTGTACCGCTGCCAGCGAGTTGGCCACCGCGAGACCTAGATCGTTGTGGCAGTGGACGTGTACGGTAACCCTGTCAAGACCCTCGACATGCTCGAAAAGGTACGCGATAAGTGCCCCGAACTCGCTGGGAATGGCATAGCCCACCGTGTCCGGTATATTGATGGTCGTCGCCCCCGCATCCAGTACTGCGCGGACAACCTCAGCCAGGAATTCCGGCTCGGTCCGTGAGGCGTCTTCGGGACTGAACTGGACGTCCTGGCAGAAGCGGCGGGCGTACTTCACTCCCGCGACGGCCTGGCGGATGATTTCCGAGCGCGCCTTGCGCAGCTTGTACCGGCGATGGATTTCCGAGGTTGCGAGGAAGACATGGATCCGCGCCCGTCTCCCCGCGGAGGTCAGGGCCGCCGCACAGGCCTCTATGTCCTCCGAAACGCAGCGGGCCAACGCCGCGATCCGCGGGCCCTTGACTTCGGAAGCCACGGTCTTGACGGCTTCAAAGTCGCCCGCGGAGGCCACGGGGAAGCCGGCTTCGATCACGTCAACTCCCAGCCGTGCGAGCTGGCGGGCGACCTCCAGTTTTTCCCTCACGCCCATACTGGCCCCGGGGCACTGCTCCCCGTCTCGGAGGGTGGTGTCGAAGATCACCAGGCGATCGGGATTCCGTTTCATGACTGCTCTCCTCTGGCTCAAGTTGCAAAGTTTCCGGAAAACTGCTCCATTGGCAAGCAGGAAACCGGGCCCCGCCCGGCTGCGGGATGGGCCTGCGCAGCTCCCGGTACGCGGAGGGCAGTACTGATTCCGGGATTGCGGCGCTATCCGTATCAGGCCTCCGCCGGTGCGCAGGCCCGGCTCAGGCCCAGCAGCAGCGGAGCGGGCGCACGCCTCACCGACGGAAAGCTGGGATGTTCCAACTTCACGCGGACACCTTAGTCCGGCCGGCTGGTGCTGTCAAGGGACCCCATCCGCTTTGCACCGCAGCGGGTGGATGAAGGGCTTGAGCCCCACTGACCGGTTATGCTATCGGTGGGGGGCGCCGTGGTCTGGATGGAGGGTCCTGCGGCGGGAGTAGCGGCCCCACCCGGAAACCGGGATGATGAGGAGCCCATGAAGATTGGCGGCCTGACCTTGGGAAGCATTCCCCGGGTAGTGGGTACCGTGTGCCGCAGAGAGACACTCCGCGGTCTTACTTCGCGGAACAGCGTTCCCTGCGACGCGGTGGAGATCCGCCTGGACCGCATAAGACCCCGGAACGATGAATGGCTCGCTTGGTGCCGGGCGATCGAAAAGAATCTGTGTCCGGCAATTGTCACCGTGCGACTCGCTGCCGAGGGAGGGGAGTGGAAAGACGCCGACGCCGGACGGGAAAGCCTGTTTGCAGCCGCCCTGGAATGGACTTCGGCGGTTGATATCGAGTTCCGCAGTCCCCTCCGGCACGGTATACTGGCCGCGGCCAAGGCACAGCGGAAGCTGGTTATCTTGTCCCACCACGACTTTGAGGGGACTCCGCCGCTTGCCACGCTTGAGAGGCTGGTCAACGATATGCTCGGGTCCCAGGCGGTGATCGCCAAAGTGGCAACCATGATCCAGTCGGAGAGCGATGTCCGCATCCTGGCCGAGCTTGTGCTCCGGACGCAGCCCGGGCGGCTGTGTGTAATGGGGATGGGACCCCTCGGAGCCGGAACCCGGGTGCTGTTCCCGTGCCTGGGGTCGGTGTTGACCTACGGGTACCTGGACGACGCCGGGGCACCGGGCCAGATGGACTGCGGTTCGCTGGTGGAGCTGCTGCGCCGGCTTCACCCCGGCTTTGCCCGGCAGTTTGCGGCGCGCCGCGAGGCTTCTCCGCCGTAACCGAAACACCGATCGTATCCCGGGGCTCGCGTACGCCGGAAGATCGTTGTGGAGGCTGCGATCGGCACTGGCGGTATGCGTCCTCCCCGTGTATATCTGCTGAAGAAGGCGTCTGTTGCGGAGCATGAAGTTCTTCGCGGACATGCATATTCATTCCCGCTACTCGCGGGCGACCAGCCGGGACAGCAACCTCGTGGATCTGGCCCTCGCCGCAACCCGTAAGGGGATACTTGTGCTCGGTACCGGGGACTTTACTCATCCGGCATGGTTCCGCGAGTTGCAGGAGGGCCTGGAACCGGCTGCTCCCGGCCTGTTCCGCTTGAAAGAGGATTCCGGCTGTGCCGACCTCCGAAAAGGGGCCTGCAGCATCCGGGATGTGCTTTTTGTGCTGCAGGTGGAAATTTCGACCATCTACAAGAAGGACGGACGCACGCGCAAGGTTCACCATGTGATATACGTGCCTTCCTTTGAAGCCGCCCGCCGGCTGCGGGATGAACTCGATCATATCGGCAACCTGCAGTCCGACGGACGGCCGATCCTGGGACTGGATTCCCGCGATCTGTTGGAGATTGTTTTGGAAAGCGACGCCGGGTCGTATCTGGTGCCCGCGCATATCTGGACGCCGTGGTTCTCGGTGCTGGGGGACAAGTCGGGATTTGAATCCATCGGTGAATGTTACGGAGACTTAGCGGAGCATATCTTCGCCGTGGAGACCGGACTTTCATCCGATCCTCCGATGAACTGGAGAGTTTCCTCGCTGGACCGCTACCGCCTGGTGTCGAATTCAGATGCGCATTCGCCTGCCAAGTTGGGCCGTGAGGCCGGCGTTTTCGATTGCGAGCCGGACTACTTCGCGATCCGCCGCGCGCTCGAGACGGGCAACGGTTACCTCGG
>DTYT01000058.1 GCA_012961745.1 Kiritimatiellia bacterium
AACGATAGCGGGATCGGCGGGGCTGTCCAACCATTTTGCTTCCCACGCGGCGGTGGACTCCTTTTCCGTTTGACATGCCCGGTGCGCCTGTATATGTTGCCGGGCTGGTAGACGCAGCGGTGGACAAGTACGCCATAATCCAGACGGGCGGGAAGCAATACCGGGTCCAGGAAGGCACGCTGCTGGACGTGGAGAGGCTTCCCGTGGAAGAAGGAAGCCGGGTCCAGCTCGAAGCATTGGCCGTGCATGACGGCACCGAGCTGAAACTGGGCACACCGGTTATGGCCGGGGTTCGGGTGGAAGCCGAAGTGCTGGCGCACTTCCGGGGCAGGAAACTCTTTGCTTTCAAGCAGAAACGGCGTAAGGGTTATAGGAGGAAGATCGGTCACCGCCAGGAGCTGAGTCGCATCCGGATCGCTTCCATCCAGGCGGCGGAAGGGTTATCCTAGGGAGAAGACCAGATGGCTCATAAGAAGGGACAGGGCAGCACACGCAACGGCCGCGACAGCATCAGCAAGCGTCGCGGCGTGAAGAGATTCGGCGGGCAGTTCGTCCGAGCGGGCAATATCCTGGTCCGTCAGCTGGGAACCCGGTTCATTCCCGGTCGCAACGTTGGCATGGGTCGTGACTTTACCCTTTTCGCCCTCCGGGACGGGGTGGTGGAGTTTGACCGCGGTGGACGTCGGGTCAATGTGCGCGAAGTTGCTCCGGCCACCGCGCGGACCTGAGTTGTGTCTCATCTCGCGCTCTTCTGACCCATTCCGGACCGCGCAGTCCGCCCGGCCCGATCCCGGCGCGGAAGACCCGCACTTGCCGGCAGAGCACGATCGCCCGCGGACACCTACCTCAACGAGGACGGCCGGGGAAACCGGTTCCTTCCGGGAAGTGCGGCGGGGGAGCCCGGAGAACACATGAAGGGACGCCTATTCAAAGACAAGGTGAAAATATTCGTCCGGGCCGGCCGTGGAGGGGATGGATGCGCATCCTTCCGGCGCGAGAGATTCGTACCTCGGGGAGGACCCGACGGCGGTGACGGGGGAACGGGGGGCAGCGTGTATCTGGTGGCGGCCGAGGATGTGGATTCTCTGGTGTCTCTCTACTTTCGGCCCCACCAGAAGGCGGAGAATGGAGGGCGCGGCCGCGGCAAAAACCAGCGCGGTGCTGATGGCGCGGATTTGCTCGTCAGGGTACCTTGCGGAACAGTGGTCGCGGATGCGGAGACCGGTCGGGTTCTGGGAGAAGTGGTCCACTCGGGGGAGCGTCTGCTGGTGGCCCGCGGTGGTGAAGGGGGCCGCGGGAATCGCTACTTTGTTTCTCCCACGGAGAGGGCCCCGCGGAAGTTCACCCCGGGCGAGGAGGGACAGGAGCGGACGTTGTGGCTGGAGCTGAAGACCGTGGCGGATGTGGGGCTGGTGGGGTACCCGAACGCGGGTAAATCCACCCTGCTGCGCAGAGTGAGCCGGGCGCGGCCCAGGGTGGCGGCTTATCCGTTCACCACGCTCAATCCCGTGATTGGAACCGTGCAGTTCGACGACCATAGCAGCCTGCGTGTGGCGGACATTCCGGGATTGATCGAGGGCGCTCACCGCGGCGCGGGGTTGGGGCATGAGTTCCTTCGTCACATTGAGAGGACCGATTTTCTTCTTCTGGTGATAGACTTGGCTTCATCTTGCCCCGATCCCTTGGATGCCTTCCGCGCGCTGAGAGGAGAGTTGGGCCGGTACCGGGAACGTCTTTTGGAGGTTCCTTTCGCAGTGGTGGCCAACAAGCTGGATCTGCGGGGGGCCCGGGAGAGGCTGTCGGAATTCGTGGAGCGCGTGGACGCGGAGGTGATACCGGTTTCGGCCCTGACCGGCAGGGGGATTCCCCGCTTGCGATCATTGCTTCACGAACTTGCGCGGGGCGGTCGGGGCGGACGGCCGGGCTGATACAGGGTGTGGGGGGGTGATTCCGGTTGGGCGGCGAAGGGTGCCGGCGCTTGACAGATTGGAAAATGCGGATATTTTGATAGTTGTATATACGGAGCGTGGCACATGCACTGCAGCAGTGACTTGTCTATCCAGGAGTTGGTGCGGATGGCGGATATCTTGAGGCTGCTCGCCCATCCGTATCGCCTCAAGATCGTGGAGGCGCTGGAGAATGGCCCCCAGCCGGTCCACAAAATCGTGCAAAGGCTGGGATTGTCTCAAGCGAGCGTCTCACAGCACCTGAACGCCATGCGGCGGGTCGGGCTGTTGAACGCGGAGCGCCAGGGACGCGAGGTGTGGTACCGAATCGCCGATCGACGCTCCATAACGATTCTGCAGTGCATCCGCGAGAAGAGGCACTCGGCAGACCCGCAGACTCCGCGCGGCCGGCGTTATCGCGAGGCTGCGCGATCCTCGGGAAGGAGGAAATCGGTATGAATGCCGCGGTGCGAATTCTCATCGGCGGCGCCGCAGGGAGCGGAATCGGCTATCTGATGTTCCGGTTCGTGGGATGTCGCACGGGAGCCTGTCCACTTTACGGGAACCCCTGGATTGCAATGTTGATCTGGGGATTGATGGGGGCACTGATCGCCGGCGGGAGGTGAGCGGTGGCCACGAGCGCGGAAAGGGCGGTCCGGATCGTAGCGGGCACGGCGGTGCTCCTCACCCTTGCCCTGGCCGTGACGGTGAGCCGCCTCTGGTTGGTAGCTACCGCGCTGATAGGGGTCAACCTTATCCAGTCGGCCCTGACCGGGTTCTGCCCGGCGGAAGCCATACTCCGCAGGATGGGTTTTGACGGCGCGCAAGCCGAGGGGATCAGGGATGCCGGTGATAGGGACAGGAAAGGAGACAGACGATGACTGCCGGACTGAAAGAACTTACGGAAGCCACCTTTGATGCCGAGATCGGCCAGGGAATCACATTGGTGGACTTCTGGGCCCCCTGGTGCGGCCCCTGCCTTATGCGG
>DTYT01000059.1 GCA_012961745.1 Kiritimatiellia bacterium
AGGCAGGCAGGCAGGGGCGGGTGCCGGTGCCGACCTTTACCGACCAGGGCACCGTTGCCGGTGGGTTGAATTCGACGCTATTCTGATCTTGCCTTCGTGGTGCGCGACTGCTAGATTCGCGCACCCCGCGCGGAGAGCCCGCTGCCGGGGAGGATGATACGCGGTCCGAGGGACGAGGGATAAGACATGGAGCCATACGACGAAGTTCTGCAAAAGGCCCTGAGCTCGGAGGACTACCGGCGGTTGGCGGCCGTTCCGGTCAAGCGGGTGCGGGAATTCGTGGCCGACGCGGTGGTCCTGTGCCGGCCGGAGCGGGTCATGGTCTTCGACGACTCGGCGGAAGGAATGGAGGAGACGCGCCGGATGGCGCTGGAGAGCGGCGAGGAACGGCCGCTGGCCATACCGCGCCACTCGGTTCATTTCGACGGTCCCACGGACCAGGGGCGGGACCGCAAGGCGACGCGCTATCTGGTACCGGAGGGGGAGCCTTTTCCGGCGGCCTTGAACCAGCTACCGCGCTCGCAGGGTCTACCCGAAGTGCGGGAACTGCTGAGAGGTGCCATGCAGGGCAAGACCATGATCGTACGCTTCCTATCCCTGGGGCCGGCGGAGTCGGTCTTCAGCGTTCCGTGCATCGAAGTGACGGATTCGTGGTACGTATCGCATTCTCTCAACCTGCTTTACCGCCCGGCGTACGAGGTTTTCCGGAGGCTGGCGGCGGATGCGGAAGTGTTCATGGTGCTGCATTCGGCGGGAAGGCTGGACGAGCGCAACGTAAGCGCGCAGCCCGACAAGCGCCGCATCTACATAGACTACTCGGAAAACACGGTCTACAGCGTCAACACCCAGTACGCCGGCAATACGGTGGGATTGAAGAAGCTGGCCCTGCGGCTGGCCATCCGCAAGGCGGACCGCGAAGGCTGGCTGGCCGAGCACATGTTCATTTCCGGGATTTTCGGTCCCGGCGGACGCAAGACCTATTTCGCCGGGGCCTTTCCCAGCGCCTGCGGCAAGACGTCCACGGCGATGTTGCCCGGGGAAACGATCCTGGGGGACGATCTGGCGTATTTCCGGTCCGTTGACGGAGAGTTCCGCGCGGTGAACATTGAGTCCGGGATTTTCGGGATCATCCAGAACGTATCGCGGGAGAGCGATCCCCTGATATGGGAAGTGCTCACCCGGCCGGGCGCGGAAGTCATCTTCAGCAACGTGCTGGTGAAAGATGGGCGGCCCTACTGGCTGGGAATGGGAGAGGCGATCCCGGAGGAAGGAGAGAATTTCACCGGGCCATGGCGGCGTGGGAGCAGGGACGCGGCGGGGGACGAGATACCGCCGGCCCACAAGAACGCGCGTTATACCGTGCCCCTGAGTTCCCTGCGGAACTGCGATCCAGCGCTGGATGATCCCCGGGGGGTGGTCCTGCGAGCGATTCTCTACGGGGGGCGCGACCCCGAAGCCTACGTGCCCTGCCAGGAGGCGTTCGACTGGGAACATGGAATCGTGACTTTCGGGGTGGCGCTGGAGACCCGTACCACCTTCGCGACGGTGGGGAAGGAAGGGGTGCCGGAGATAAACATCATGAGCATCCAGGATTTCGTCTCCATTCCGCTGGGAAAGTACGTGAAGAACAACCTCGATTTCGGACGGCGGGTGAAGAGGCCGCCGCTGGTCTTCGGCGTGAACTATTTCCTGTGCGGCCGGAACGGCGAGTACCTGAACCAGGTACAGGACAAGCACGTCTGGATCAAGTGGATGGAAC
>DTYT01000060.1 GCA_012961745.1 Kiritimatiellia bacterium
CCAACGACCTCCCCCGTGAAATCCTGCTGGACGACATCACCCTTACCGCCAAGCTGGACACGGAGCCGCCCGCGCCGGTGGCGGTAAAAGCGGTGAGGGCCACCCGCATGCCGGGAGAAGTCGTCCTCAGCTGGACCCGCTCGGGCGATGACGGAGAAAGGGGCGCCTGCTTCCGCTACCTGGTGCGCTACTCGCGCCGGCCCATTCGCACGCTCGGCGACTTTCTCAGCGCGCCCGACGCCGGTCCCCGCGACCCGCACGATTGGATTGCAGGCTCCGTAACCAACTGGCCGGTCGTCGGCCTGCGGCCCGGCGAGCGCTATTACTTCGCCGTCTGCGCAGAAGACGTTGCCGGCAACCTTTCGGCGCTGATGCCGTCTTTTTCTGCGGTGACGGCGGGGAAGCGCCGCCCGGACACCTTTCTGGTGGATGATTTTGAATGGACCGAGCCGGTGGCAGACCGTCCCCGCTGGAGGTCCGCCTCCGGAAACGTCCAGATTGCTACCACTGGCGACGCACTCAAGGGGCGGCGCAGCCTGCGTCTTTCGTTGCCGCAAGTCGGTTCCGCGGTGGTAGCCGAGGCCCGCTTGGACGTGTGTGACCTGTCCGGTTACCGGTGGATCAGCTTCTGGGCACGCGGCCGCGCGACGGTAGGCGTATCACTCGTGGACCGCAAAGGAAACCTCCTGGAGTGCGGGCAGGCCGAGGTGCTCAGAGAGGACGGGTGGTCCCCCCTCTCCTTCCGTATCCCGGAGGATCCGGCCTTCGACCGTCAGCGGGTGGCCTGCCTGCTTTTCACCATTGGTTCCCTGGGCGATTCCCCCGCTTCGCTCCATCTGGATGAGCTGTTCGTCAGCCGCGAAAAGATGCCCTGATCGCCCGTGTCTCCCCCACTATTGCAGGTACCCGGGCGACGGTTTAGAGTGATCGGTGAAGTCTCAATCCCGTGCGGGAATGAAACCGGCTGTTCAGGATATTCTCAAGCTGGCGCCGGAGATCGACCGCTCCCTGGCCGAAGAGCATTTGCACCAGTTGGGTGAAGACTACTTCCGCGCCTTCTCCCCGGACGACATCGGCCGCCATCTCCGCGGGCTGGCACGGCTGTCGGCCGAACAGCCAGTGGTCGTACAGCACGCCTCACATGAGGCCCTCCTGGAACTCACCGTGCTGGGCTTTGACTACCCGGGCGCCTTCTCCCTGATCGCCGGAGTACTGTCATCCAGCGGTTTCAGTATTCAGTCGGGCCTGGTGTTCACTTACCGGAAGCGGCAGCCCGCCACCGGCCGTCGCAGAATAATAGACACCTTCCTGGGCCGGGTAGACACGGATCTCAGCCGCGAAGAATGGCTGACCCTCCTCGAGGAGCGACTCCTGGTGGTTTTCCGCACGCTCGAGCAGGGCGGTGAGGATGCCCGGCACCGCGCCCGTTCCCGGGTCAACGAGTGGGTCGCAGATCGGCTGGCGCTGCTTTCGGAGGAAGACAAGGCACCGGTGCTCTACCCGGTTGAGCTCACCGTGAGCGTGGAGGACCAGCGCGCCACCCGCCTGCACGTACGGGCCCAGGACACCCCTTTCTTCCTCTACACGCTCAGCAACGCACTGGCACTCTACGGCGTATCCATCGAAAGGATCCGGATTCGCACGGTTCTGGGCAAAGTGGACGACGAGATCTTCGTAGTCGACTCGCGCGGCCGGGCGATCACGGATCCCGCCGAACTGGAACGCCTCAAGCTCTCCGTCCTGCTGACCAAGCAGTTCTCCTATTTTCTCGATCGCTCTCCCGATCCATCGGTCGCCATGGATCGCTTCGAGCAAATGCTGGCGGCTATCATCCGCTCGCCCCGCGCGGGGAGGTTCCTGGAGCTCATCTCCGATCCCAACGCGATGGGTGATCTGGCCAGACTGCTTGGTACCAGCGATTTTCTCTGGGAGGATTTCATCCGCATGCAGTACGAGTCGCTCATCCCCATCCTGAAATCACACATCCCCGGAACACCGCTGGCAATCCCCCCCGGGAAAATACGGGAAACGCTGGAGGCCGAACTCGCCGAATGCCGCAGCTACCAGGAGGCCCGCGAGGCACTCAACCGCTTCAAGGACCGTCAAATTTTCCTCATCGATCTGGAAAACATTCTCCAGCACGGCGGAGAGTTCGATCGACTCGCCGAACACTTGACGGCCCTGGCCGAAGCCGTGGTCGCTGCTGCCGCCGAAAGGACTTACCGCGAATTGTTGAAGCGTTACGGCGAGCCCCGGTCGGTGGCCGGGCTGCCCTCGCGCTACGCGGTCTTCGGGCTGGGCAAATTCGGCGGCGCGGCGCTGGGCTATGCCTCGGACATAGAACTGATGCTGATATACAGCGACAGCGGAACCACCGCGGGCCCGGACAGGATAACCAACGCCGAATTCTTCAGCCTCCTCGTCCAGCG
Source organism: Kiritimatiellia bacterium (assembly GCA_012961745.1). GTDB lineage: Bacteria > Verrucomicrobiota > Kiritimatiellia > B70-G9 > B70-G9 > B70-G9. The sequence continues at coordinate 2,430 of DTYT01000060.1, forward strand.
CCTGTCCCGATTCATCCGCGCCAAGCGCCAGGGAATTTTCCACGTGGACCTGCGGCTGCGGCCCTACGGAGAAAGCGGCCCGCTTGCCTGCAGCCTGGATAGTTTCTGCCGCTATTACGCCCCGGGAGGTCCGGCCCATTCGTACGAGAAACTGGCCTTGGTACGACTGCGCGCGGTAGCCGCAGATCATGACCTGGGACGGCGGGTCGAGCGGCTGCGCGACGAGCTCATCTATCTCAAACCGGACATCAACCTGGAGGAGCTGCGCAATCTGCGCGCCCTGCAGTTTGACGAGAAAAACCGGCCGGGACGCCTGAATGCCAAGTTCAGCCCGGGCGCACCGGTGGATCTGGAATACGCGGTCCAGATTCTCCAGGTCACCTTCGGAGGCCGCTATCCCCAGCTACGAACCCCCCGCATGAAGGAGGCGCTCGTCCAGCTCAAGGCGACCGGAGTGATCCCCCCGGAAGAAGCCGCCGTGCTCATGGACGCCTACCGGTTCCTGCGCAGACTGATCAATGCCCTGCGCATGCTGCGGGGATCGGCTCTGGATCTGTTCCTGCCGCCCATGGCTTCCGACGAGTATGTTCACCTGGCCCGCCGTATGGGCTATCAGCCCCGCAGGGACCTGTCCGCCCAGTTGCAGCTTCATCTCGATTTCAACACCCATACCGCGGCGGTACGCGCCTTCGCCCGCAAGATCATGGGACGGGAATCGCTCCCCTCCGCCGAGGTCTACAGCGTGGCCGATCTCGTACTCGGCGACAAATTGCCGCGATCCATCGAAGAGCAGGTCCTGCGCAAGGCCGGCCTCCGCGACATCCAGCGCGCCGCGTACAACCTGCGCGCGCTCTCCCGGCGGGCCCCCGCCGCGGTGGAGTTCGCCCCGCTGGCGGTACTCGCATTCGATCTCCTTCAGCATGAGCCGGATCCGGACATGGCGCTGAACAACTGGGAACGCTTCGTCAGCCGGATCCCCTACGCGGCCGAACACTTCGACGCCCTGCTCTCTCAGCCCCGCAGGCTCGAGATTCTACTGGGAATATTCTCCCGCAGCCAGTTCCTGGCTGACACTCTCGCCGCTGATCCGGAATTCTTCGATTGGGTCACCGAACCCCGGATCCTGCACCGGGCCCGCACGATCCGCAGCCGGCTGTCCGAGCTGCGGGCCCTCTCACTGGAAAACCGCGAAACCGCCGCATGGCGGCGCGCCCTCTGCCTTTTCAGACGACGCGAGCTGCTCCGCATCGGCACCCGCGATATCTACCTGCAGTCCCCCGTCGAATACATCATGCGGGATCTCTCCGCGCTGGCCGACAGCATCCTGAAAGCCGAGCTGGAACGCCTCTTCGGCCGCAACCGGACCCGCCACACCCCAACCGGCCACCTGCCCTGCGCGGTGGTGGCCCTGGGGAAGTTGGGCGGGAACGAACTCAACTACAGCTCCGATATCGACTTGCTGATCCTGCAGGCCGCCCCACTACCCGACCACGAAGCCGAGCGGCTCCGCCAACAAGTGAAAAACCTTCTGGCGGATCTGGGGGCGGTCACTGAAGCCGGTAGGATCTACCGGGTTGACCTGCGCCTGCGACCCTACGGGCGCTCGGGTGAATTGACCGTGTCGTTACCGGCGCTGGCGTCCTACCTGCAACACGCAGCCCAACTGTGGGAGTTGCAAGCCCTGCTCAAGTCGCGCGTGGTGGGTGGTCCCTCCCCCTTGACCGAACAGTCTCAAGCCATGGTCGCGGCGGTGCTGCGCGGGTCGGTCCCCCCGGCCCCCGAAATCGCCCGACAGGTGAGGAAGATGCGAGAGGGCCACGGCGATCCCGCCCGCAGGAACGGCGCAGTCAACGTAAAGCTCGACCCCGGCGGGATACGCGACATCGAGTTCCTTGTCCAGGCCTACCAGTTGGCGCTCCTCCGGCGTCATCCCGCGCTCCTCGGCGCGAATACCTTGGATGCACTGGAGCTGTGTGACCGGCTGGGCATCCTGCCCCCGGCCGACTGCCGCAGATTGGCCGCCCATTACCGCTTCCTGCGGCGCGTGGAGCACTATCTGCAGATCATGGACGACCGCCGCATCCATACGTTGCCGGCCCATGCCGAGTACCTGGAACGTCTCGCTCGCAGGCTCTACGGGCGTGACGGCGACGCGGTCACCCTCACCGAACAACTCGACGCTTGCATGTCCGAGGTGAGCAGTGCTTTCGAAAAGCACCTGGCCCGCCTCGGCTGATATTCCCTCACCGCTGCCCGCCAGAACCAACCCCGCCCATCCCACCCCTTGAATCGCCGGCCCGTTCTGTGGCAGTCTGGAGCGCGGACCGCGGGAGGAAGACGATGCACAACGCTCATGATCCCGAGCTCTCCCGGCTGGCCGATTGCTTTTCGCGGCTGGACAACCATCCCCCGCGCTTCCGCCCATCCCCCCCACGGTCCGCCGCCCTGCTCGAAATCGGAGCCTGGCTCGAACGCCATGTCCGCCCGCAGGCACGCTACGACCTGGCCGCGCTCAACCCCCATCCGGTCTGGAACATCATCATGCAGCGACTGCAACGGCTCCTGGAGCGGCTCAGACGCGCCGCCGGCCAGGCCGGCACCGTGGTGTGGCAGTGGTATAACAGCGGAGTGCTGATCACCAGCCGGGGGACCGTCATCGCCCTGGACCTGGTACCCTGTCCGCGCCCCTTCGGCTGGCGCGAGCCGCCGGGACTCACCGCCCAACTGGCCGAACTACTCGACGTGCTGCTCATAACTCATGCCCACCCTGATCACTATGACCGTAAGCTGGTATCGCTCTGTCTCCAGCGGGGCAAGCCGGTCATCCTGCCCGCCGACCCGGCAGGCGCCCGGGACCCGGCACCGCACGCACTGTTCCTGTCGGGCGAGGAAGGCTTCTGTGAGGAAATCCAAACCGTGCGCGTTTCGGTGAAACGCGCGCTCCACGTGTGGCGCGAGCACTTCGAGCAGGTGCCTTCGCTGTACTACGACCTCCTGCTCCCCGACGGTACCCGCATGCTTTTCATGGGCGACGGAGACTACACCCGAAGCCTGGACGAAGCCCCGCCGGCAATCGACTGGCTTTTCGTGACCTGGCGTAGCCCGAATGCGGACTACGAGCCGGACGAGCCGGCGGCCAAGGGAAGTCCCGCCGATGCGTTGGCGGCCGCCGCCCAGGTACTGCGACCGGCCGCCGTCATCCTGGAGCACTATGCCGAACTGGAGCATGTCTACCAGGGATATCCGGCCTCGCTCAATCTCGCGGTCGAACAGATACAGGCGGTACCAGGTACCGACTGCCTCTTCTGGGGCGAGCACGCGGTCCCACCCCGCCACCCCTGCGCGGGGGGACGCGGTGATCCCGGGGCGGAATCCGCCATCCGGGCGTGAAGCGGGGGTTTGCATCCGGGGCATGACCATATCCCGGCGGGTACCCGCGCCCGCCCTCAATACCCTCCCCTGGCACCCGAGGCCGCGGTCGTCGCCGCGCCCACGTCCAAGCCTTGGAACTTTTGCCTCAAAAATC
>DTYT01000061.1 GCA_012961745.1 Kiritimatiellia bacterium
GCCCCGAAACACTCCCCCCGGTGCTCACCAGGGCCTGGCCAGCATCGTCAAAATACACCGCACCCCCAAACCCCGTATTCGTCCCCAGTAACCCCACCAGCGTGCGCCCCGTCACCGTACCCACCGGCGCCACACCACGCACCACAAGCTGCGTCCATACCCCCGCCGCATCGTTGGTCGTAAACCACCCGCTCTCATACGTGTACAAAACACCCCCCGTGCTGTCCAAGTACTGCAGCAACACCACCGCATGCAGATTGCTCACCCCCTCCAGACGACCCTCCCCATCCGGCGTGTACACCCACGCCGCACTCTCATACTTGTAACCCGGCTGCGCCTCCCAGTACTGCGCCGCCAGCGTCTCCGGATAATAAATCTCCAAACTGTGCTCCCCGCTGCGGCGCACCTCGCCATCCACCACACCGGCCAGACCCAGCGCCTCCCAGTCATCCACATACTTCAATACCGTCCCCCGCGCCGTGTACTCAAACCCCGGATTCCACAACGCCCCACTCTGCAAGTTCGTCACCACCGCCGCACTCCCGGTCAGGCACAACTGGTCGAAATACAGTGCACCACCGTAGTTCGTCCCGCTCCCCAGTATCGCGGACAGTACCCTCCCCGTCAGCCCTTGACCAGGATCGCCCCAGGGCGCACGGTTTGTTACTGCAAAGAAGACCCAGGTGTCATGTGCCGAATTCGTGTCGAAATGCTCGGTAGTCACCGACGAGACCAGATCAGTACCATTCCGGAATTCGAGCACAAACGTTCCGTACGCCTCCCCCCTGAGAACCTCCGCTGTCGTTGAAGGATTGTAAATGTAGCCCGAAAGCACGTATTGCATTCCCGTGGCCGGCGCGAAGACTTGCGCCGCCAAGTTCTCCGGATACGTGATCGCCAGCGACTGCCAGCCACCCAGGTCCAGTGCGTCGGTTATGAAGCCGGCATTGGTTCCCCCGAGCCACTCCCACGCCGGCAACTGACCGGAAGCATCGAGATCGTAAGCATTACCCTTAATTCCATCCTCAAATCCCGAATTCTCCAGAACGCCGCACACTGTCGTCGTGCCCCCACCCAACGTGTACTGGCTCACATCGTCGAAATACACCACCCCTCCGAAACTGTCGTCCTGTCCGAGGATGGCGAGCATCGTACGGCCCGACACCGTGCCCGTCGGAGCGATCCCCTCCGCCACCAGGTTCGACCACGTCCCGCCACTCACGTTTGTCGGACCGACCCAGTCGCTCTCGTAGGTCACAATCACGCCACCGGTAGAGTTCAGATACTGCAACAAGACCACCGCATGCGAATTGGTTCCTGTCATGGGGTCATTGGTCGGAGTCATCACCCATGCCGAAGTCCCATACCTCATCCCCGAGGTGGCATCCCAACTCTGTCCCAGAAGAGTCTCCGTCCACCACAACATCAGAGCAAACCTGCCTGTGTGCGCCTGCTCCTCAACGACCGCTCCCGCATTACCGAATGCCGTCCAGTAGGGGATATTTGTGAGCGCATTCCCCACTGGCTGAACCTCGAAGTCCGGATTGAGCACGGCCCCCGCCTGGCTGGGACTGGAGTCAGTCGCCACCACGTAATCCACAAAGACCTCACCGTTGGTCGTCTCGTCAGGCGGAACGCCACGGTAGTAGAACAGTATGGTCCTTCCGGTCACGGCGTTAGCCGGTGCCAGGAGCGGCCCGGTGGAGTAGCGCGTCCACGAGGTCGGCCCGTTCCCCACAAAGTGAAGCGTATCGCAATTCCGGGCCACCTTATTTCCCGTCCTGTCGTAGAACTGAACTACGATGGTGCAATAGCCGTTGGTAGGGTTAAATGCATTGGTAGTGCTGGTCCGCATATACCCGGATACTTCATAGACCTGGCCACCCGTGAGAGGCCACCGCTGATTCAGAATATGCGAGGAAGTCCCGAAAGCATTAATCTTTATGGAATTAGTTCCATGAAAGGCGTCGGCATCCGCAATTAGCTCGCCACCCCATTCCTCCGTGCTGTACCATCCGACCGCGTTGGTCCACCCCCCAGGATGGCCAGTCTCAAAGCTTCCATTCGAGAGGTAATTCGCCCATGCACACGGCGAGCGCACCAAACACAGGCACAATCCTATCAACATCGCGTTGTGCTTTCTCATCGCTCCACTTCCCCTTCTACCAATATTTTTGATATACGGATGCTAGTTGTATACTAGGTCTCTCGCCTCGTCAACTCAAAAAATCCCTTTTTCTTTGGCTTCCCAGCCCGGAAGAATCTTATCAGCGGCGCACCGTGTGCACGGGCCGGCCGAGCACCTCCGCTATTGCATCCTGCAGAGTCTCCGAGAAGGTCGGGTGGGGATGGATCACCTCGCCCCAATCATCAACAGTCACCCCTGCCTGCAGGGCCACTAAAGCTTCCCCAATTAGTTCCCCGGCCTGACTCCCCACGATGGCCACGCCAAGAACCCTCCCGGCCCCCCTCTCTATCACCAATTTCGTCATCCCCTCGGGTCGTCCCTCCGCGATAGCACGCCCCGAAGCACCCCATCTGAAGCGGGCGGTGAGGACCTCCAGACCCTCGCGCCGCGCCGCCTCCTCGTCCAGGCCACACCAGGCTATCTCGGGATCAGTGAACACAACCGACGGCACCGGTGCGCGCTCATACCGCACTTCTTTGCCCGCCAGCATCTCCGCCACCCGTCGGCCTTCATAATAGCCCTTGTGCGCGAGCATGGGTTTACCGGCCACATCCCCAATGGCGAGAATCCCGGCCACGGACGTCCGATTAAACTCGTCGACCAATACGAATCCGCGGCGATCAACATCCACCCCGGCCCGCTCCAGCGCCAGTGAACCTGAATCAGGTACTCGGCCCACCGTGACCAGTAGGGCATCACACTGTACCCGTTCGGTCTTCGTTGCATCCTTCAAAGTCACATCGATCCCGGCGGACCTCAACTCCACATCGACAACCCGGCATCCCGTCCTGATACCAACCGCCTCCCGTATCAGCCTGCGCTGCAGGATGCGTACCAGCTCACCGTCCGCTCCCGCCAGAACCCGCGGCATCATCTCGACCACCGTCACTTCCGAACCCAGAGCAGCATAGATACTAGCCAGTTCCAATCCTACGTACCCTCCTCCGACGACCAGGAGTCTCCGCGGAATCTGCGGCAGGTCCAGTGCCCGGGTTGAATCCCATACGCGCTCATCATCGAGACGGAGGACGTCCGGAATGCTGGCCCCAGATCCCGTCGCCAGAACGATGCGATCGAACCCCTTCGCCCGGGTATTACCGTCGCTGTCTATTTCCACCTGCAGTCCTCCGGCTAGGCGGGCCCTTCCCCGGATCACTTCCACCCCACGTCGCCCAGCAAGATCTGCAAGGCCGGAGGTCAACTTTCTGACGATTTCCACCTTGAAAGATCTCAATCTCTCCAGGTCGATTCGCGGGTGTTCAAAGGTAAGGCCGGCGGACTCCAATTCCTGCGTTTCGCGGATAACCCGGGCTATCCGAAGCAAGGCCTTGGAAGGGATGCACCCCCGGTTCAGGCATACCCCTCCCAGAGTCTCATGCTGCTCAATAAGCGTCACCCGCAACCCCAGATCCGCCGCCCTGAATGCACACGTATACCCCGCCGGACCACCGCCCACCACGCATACGCTCGGTGCCTCGCGCATCCTGTGCTCCCGGTCTCTCAGAACCCCGTACCCTCTCACGCAAATGCAATCATGCCTTCCAGGGAACGCGCCGCTGCCTCCGCAATCGTATCCTCCACGGTCACGCGGTATTCCATATTTTCCAGGCTCCATCGTGTCTGCTCGAGCGTCACCTCGTTCATATGGGGACACCGCAGGGTGCACAGTCGCACTATCTCCACGTCAGGGTTCGCCGCCTGAATGTTGTCCCCCATGGAGCATTCCGTCAGTAAGAGGAGACGCCGGGGCCCATTCCGCTCAACGTAGCTGATCATCGCGTTTGTGCTGCCGGAGAAATCCGCCGCCTCCACAACCTCCGGAGGGCACTCGGGATGTGCCAGAACGGTGACGTCCGGAAACTGCCGTCGCGCGTTTTCAACATCCGCCACGGTGAACCTCTCATGCACTTCGCACCTCCCGCGCCACCCTACCACCACAGCCCCCTGTCCCGGGACGCCGCCCACTCCATCAAGTCCGCCGTTCTCATTTCTGCCGACGACCACGAAATTCCAGCCCAACTCACCAGCGGTATTGCGTGCCAGATACTCGTCCGGCAGAAATATCACCCGCCTGATGCCCTTTTCGCCAAGTTTCCGGAGCACCGCCGCGGCGTTGCTTGATGTGCAGCAAATGTCGCTCTCGGCCTTTACTTCGGCATAAGTGTTCACATATGAGACCACCGGCATCTCCGGAAGGGCGGCCTTGAGATTCCTCACGTCTTCGGCCGTGATTGATTCAGCAAGTGAGCAGCCGGCCCGCGGCGAGGGAATCAAGATCTGCCTGTCGGGGGCCAGAATGGCTGCGCTCTCCGCCATGAACCGGACCCCGCAAAAGACCACTGTCCGGCACTGCAGATCCTTGAGACGCCGGCTGAGGTCGAGAGAGTCACCTGTCAGGTCGGCCACGGAGTAGTACAGCGCCGGCTCCATGTAGTTGTGGGCTACCACGACCGCCTGGCGCATGACCTTCAGCCGTTCTATCTCCGCGGCCACTTCGGCGGCATGCCGCAGTTCCATTTCCGGCAGCACCCGGCCCAGCCGTGCCACCAGTCGCCGGTAAATGGATTCTGCCCTCGCAGTAGTCACCGGTTCCGCCTTAGATGCCGCCGCCCAGCTGGTGCCGGAGGTGGGATTTGAACCCACACTCCCTTAAC
>DTYT01000062.1 GCA_012961745.1 Kiritimatiellia bacterium
GACAGCACCAACCATCTCGTGGTACGGGGGGAGGAACGGAGCTTTATCCTGCACATGCCGCCTTCCTACGACGAGTCCACCGCCGCGGCGGTGCTTTTTATGTTCCACGGCCTGAACAGCGATGCCCAGGCGGCCGCTTCCAGCTACTACAACTGGAAGGCTACTGCGGACAACAACGGCTTCATCGTCGTCTTCCCGGATTCACTTACCCCGCCAGGCAAAAACATCGAGTTCCCGCCCGGAACCATCCTGTACACCAATTACGACGGTACCGGGAAACGGTGGGATATAGCCCACGTTTTCGCCACCAACCGCTGCGACTCCCAGGATATTGATTTCGTGCTGGCCATACTGGACTGGCTGCAAAGCAACTACAACATCCGCGCCAGCCATGTCTTTGCCTCCGGGCACTCCTACGGAGCCTTCTTCAGCTATTACTGCGCAGTATGCCTGCCCGAGCAGATCACCGCTTTTGCCGAGCACTCCGGCGGACTGTATGAGTATCAAGTGATCCCCGAGATCTGGAGCATCTGGTGGCCCATTGATGTGCCGGCCAGCCCGCCGGAGCTGGCGGGCATGCTGCTGCACTCGACGGGGGATACGGTGGTCGGCTATTCCAACAGCCTCCTGCTGGCCGCGCAGATGGACTCGCAGGCCCAGATGGCCGAATTGGTGAGCCTGCCCGAGTCGTTGGGTCACAACTGGGACAGCAGCCGCAACCAGACCCAGTGGAACTTCTTCCTGGAGCATGCCCCGATGATTGACGACGACGGCGACGGTATGGCCGATCCCTGGGAAAGTACCCACGGGCTGGATCCGCAATCTCCCGACGGGGAGGATGACCCGGACGGCGACGGAATGAGCAACCTGCAGGAGTATCTGGCCGATACCCACCCGCTGGATCCCTCCTCCGCGCTGCGGATGCAGCCCCCCGGCTGGCTGGGCGATGATGCGATATTGATCCGCTGGTCCAGCAGCACCAACCGTACCTACGAGCTGATGTATTCCACCAACCTGATGCAGGGATTCCAGCCGCTGGCCTCCAACCTGCCCGGCAGGGCCCCCGAAAACGTCTACACCGATTCTCCCGGCGCCTCACCGAGGTTCTACCGGGTGCGTACCGCTCCCTGAGGCAGGCGGCATGATCGGCCTCGGCCCCGGACCGGCACAACCGTTCCCGTAATCGCTAATCAGGGTCGGCCCCGGAGGAGTGCCGGAGCAGCTCCAGTACCGCCGAGCGCAGATTCTCCATGGAGGCCGTTTTCCATTCGCGCGGCTCCAGCTCCACGTTCACCCAGGCGGAAGCGAAATCCATGAGCTGCCGGCGCGTCCATCCCATCCGTTTCTGCAGCGCCGCCAACAGTCGCACATCCTGCATGCCCTGATGGAGGAGTTTCAACCGGAGAGAAGCCACCGGCCCCTTCCTCCGCAAGGCCCGCCCACAATAAAGCACCGACTCGGCCGACGCCGCCACCCAGTCCCGAAGCCCCCCGCACGTCTCAAGAATGCTCAGCCCGCGTCCTCCAAGGAGAAACGTGCGCAGCACCACCGCCCGGGCTGCCCCGGGAGATGATCCTTGCGGCAGTTTTTCCAAGATGCGCCAGATCTCGCCCCCATACATCAAAGCGCGCCGCCGGACGAGCTCCCACGCCTCAATCCGCGGGTCCCACATGCAGTAGATGTCAAAGGCGCCGCGCCCCAGATCGGTAAGGTGCTCCGCCCGGCTTACATTCACCCGAAAACGCACCGGCTGGCGGGTATCCTGCAGTCCGGCGTCCAGGCTCCGGGCAAAGGCTTCCAGCGCCGCATAATCGCGGCGGCTCGCCGGACGTCCCAGGAACCACGGCAGGGGGCCGTCACGATACATCCTGACCGGATCGTTGATCAGCCAGACATGAAATTCGGCTCCCCGGGACGCGGGGAAATGACGCACCATCTGCCGCGCCACGCTGCGCCAGACGCTCCAATATTCGTTGCTGAGGCAGGACGCGGCGCGCGCCGCCTCACCCCCATACACCAGCAGGCCCGTCCGCGGATCGCGCACCAGCCGATCGTAACAACCGAAACCCGCTTTAAGGGATGCGGGCCAGTTTTCGAACAGGGGCAGGAGCAGCGGACGGCGGAATCGTGAGCGGACCTCGGCAAGCATCCAGCCATTGCGGCGGTCCCAGTCCTGCCAGTCGGAGATCTCCGTCGCGGCCCCCTCACCCCTCAGCTCGGGCGCGAAGCCCGGCCGGAGGGTTCCATCCGGGGAATAGGGCAAAGGGTTGAACACGCACAAATGGTCGCGCGCTATTCGGCAGTAGTCCCCCAATACGGCTTCCACCCCCTCGGCACCGTAGAGGGCGCCGATATCCTTTTGCGAGCACAGCTCGACCACGAATCCGGTCTGGTCGTCCGGCGGCCCCTGGCGTACGTCAAGAAAAACCAGCAGGGATAGCTCCCGGACACCAAGACGGATTTCCCACTGTGAACGATAGATTCCCGGCGGCTGGTCGCGTGGAACTTTAACTTCGCAGAGTATTCCCTGTACCGTCTGGGCGGCGAAAAGAGCTCTGTCCTGCGCTCCTCCGATCGTGGATCCAGGTGACAGCGGCAGCAACGGATCACAAAAGCGGCTGCCCGACTTCCTGTTCGGCGGGCAAAGGATACGATACAGCCTGACACTTTGCGGTGCCAGATGGGTTTCTCCGCTACTGAAAGATCCCGGCGTGATCCGGGCAGCCATATCCCGTAGTCTCCCCGCCAGAAGAAGGGTGAAGTAGGCGGTTTCTCCCTGCAGGGCCCGCAAGTGTACCGTGCGCCCGCCCCGGTCCCAGAGCGGGGATGACTCACCGCTCCCGCGGGCCGCCCGCGAGCCGAAAATCGGAGGCAATCCGGCGGGATCAAATGCTTCCGAAGCGGGAATCACGTTCAAGGCCAAGGAAATGCCCGGGGTCAGGATCCAGCCGCCGGTATAGGACTTCACGACCTCCGGACGGGGAAAGGTCATCAGCGGCGGCGTAACGAATTGCACCGTCGCCACCGGGCCGGCGACGCCTACCTCGTCTACCGCACGCACATAGAATCCGTAAGCCGTCTCCGGTTCCAGTCCGGTGATCACCACTCCGTCCACGGAACCCGCCTCCCGCGGTGGTGGCGTCTCCCAGCCCGGAAGCCGGAAGGCATCGGCGAACGAACCCGGTACGGGAGCGTAGCGGACATCATAAAAGAAGGCGGACCCTTTCTGGCCGTCGTCTCCGGTGGCCAGCCAGCTCAGGACCACCCCCGCATTGCGGCGGCGGCGCAAACGCGTATCTGCCCGGCACTCAAGATTGGATACCGGCCCCGGCGGAATTATATCATCCGCATGGCCCTCGACCTTCAGGCGGGGCGGCGAACCTCCCGAAAAAGAACCGAGGACCAGGGGGCCGCCGGCCAATTCACCCCCCTCATCAAACACCGCCAGTGCCGAGTACTGGCCAGCGACCAGGGCCTGGACGAGAAGCGGATCCACGCGGGCCTCCAGCCACCGGTTGGTTCCGTCCGTTTCCACTACCCTGGCCTGCGTGCTGCTGATCCCCATCCAGGGGTTATTCCTCAACCTCAGATAGACCTCCTTCACTCGGCGCGGAGGCAACCGACCCTCGATCAGCGGATCGGCGAGCTCCACCGGAACCGGGACGAAGGCCACCTCCCGGGCGTCTCCCTCCAGCAGGCGCGCCGTGAAGACCGCCTTGCGGATATCCCATCCGGATGCGCGGCGAACGTCGAAACGCAGCACCCAGAAATTGCGGTCCTTTTCCAGGGCGAGCCGCTCGGCATCCTTCTGTGCTTCCGGCGGGATCAGCCATACCAGTCGGCCGGTCCGCCCCGGCAGGGTCACCGCATGTGTCACCCCCAGCCCGCCCCCCGGTATCCCCGCACGAGGAACAGCGGCGTTGTACGGCTCTTGGAGCCCTTCCGGGTCCAGGTTGTACGGAAGCCGTCCGGCCACCGCCTCGGTAACGGCTGGGACGGGTCTCGGGGATGGTGCGGGGGGCCTGGCGACGGGGGGCGCTGCAGGCGACGGCTTCCGTGGGGTGAGGGTCCTGCCTGCTGCGGGAGCGGTCCTTTTCACCACCCGGCCGGGCGGCAGCAAACGTTCCACGGATCGGCGCGCGGCAATTTGTTTCCTTACCGCCCGTTGATAACTGCTGTAAAACACGGCTCCCAGCGTGATGCAGAGGACGGCGGCGACCGAATAGATGAATGCGGAGACCAGATTCAGCGAGGATCGTTTCCGTCTTCGAACGAGACGGCGGGTACGCCGCGTCTGATATTTCCTTGACCGGGGCATGATGCTCCTCCGCTTTGCGATCTTACCCCTTTTCCCCGGCCAGTCCACGCCAAAGCCGCCCGCAGCGCGGGCCGGGCGGCTACCGCGCCGGGCGCCGCGGTGGGCTGCTAAGCCTTCAGCCCGGTCAGAGTCACGCCCTGGATGAAATACTTCTGGGCGAAGAAAAAGATCACTACCACGGGCAATGTCATCAGCAGCGATCCGGCCATCATCATGCCGTAGTTGGCTCCCGCCTGGACGTTGAATGCGTAGAGGCCCAGTGAGAGAGGGTAGAGACGCTGGTCACTGAGGTAGATCAGGGGGCCGATGAAGTCGTTCCACACCCCCAGGAAGGTGAAGATGGCGATGCAGGCCAGCGTGGGTTTCACCAGCGGCATGATCACGTACCAGTACACCTGCAGAAAGTTGCAGCCGTCTATCCGGGCGGCGTCTTCCAGATCCCGGGGGATCCCCTTCATGAACTGGCGAAGCAGGAAAATGTTGAACGCGTTACCGAAGAAGCTGACCACCCAAAGCGGCTTCAGGGTGTTGTACCAGCCCAGGTGCTTCATGATGAGGAAATACGGAATCATAGTAACCTGCGGCGGGATCATCATGGTGGCGAGCATCAACCCGAAGCTGAAATTGCGTCCCGGCCAGTTCAGCCGGGCGAAACTGTAGGCCACCAGTGAACAGGAGAAGATGTTCCCGATGATGTTCAGCAGCACCAGAAAGACGCTGGTGGCGGTGTACCTCCAGAAGGGAACGTAGTCCAAGGCGCCCCGGTAGTTGCGCTGACACTTCGCCCACCAGGCCCCCAGCCAGGTGTTGCGCCGCAGTTCCACGATCAGGCGCACGCGGTCCGGGCGCGACTCGTATCCGGGGCCGCGATCCACCTCCACCATGGGAATCCAGAGCTTGATCTTGGTCGAACGGTCATCCGGTCCGCGGTCCTGCAGCGTTACCACGGTCCATTGAAAATTGCCCATGTATTCCGGACGCTCGGCCCGATAGAGACGTCCCTGTTTCTCGACGTAGAATTTCATCACCGCCCAGGAGTCATCCGGCCGGAGAAAGAGCTGGATGCGGAAAAGTCGTTCCACGCTGAAGGGCAAGGCGATATCCGCCCGAAGCCGGATGAGGCCTCTGCGGTTTGGAGTGAAGTCGTAATGCAGATCGGCCTGGAGGGTTTTCGCTCCGGGGCGATCAACGAGCCTGGCGGGAACGTTGCTTTCGATGGTCCAGAACGAGGCGACCGTCCTGCCGGCGGTCATGTCCGACTCCTGCAGGTCAAAGCTGCGTACCCGCACCGGGCCGAAGGCCAGGTGACGGAAGACATGCGCTACGATCTCTTCGGCCAGCCCCGGTGTCACCTCCTGCCGGATGCGCTCTGCAAGCTCCGCATCGGGGCGTCCCCATACCCGCGCGGGAAGAATCCGCTCCAGCTTGCGGAATACGCCGCGAGCCAGAATATCCACGGCTTCAGCTTTCCCGGCCACCTCCCGCGGCACCGGAAGCTCCATCGCCGACAAACGGCTGCGGATGTGTTCGGTCACACGGCGGTAGCGATCCGTCCGGGGCGCACGGTAGTAACGCTCATCCAGATAGGGAGATCGGTCCCGGGGTACGGGCCGCATGGGCAGCAGCGTGATCTTCTCGCCGAACATCTCGCGGTCCACCTTCAAACTGGTGCCTACCATCCAGACGAACGGCAGCGAAAACACTAGCGCGCCGCCTGCCAGCAGGCCGTAGATCACCAGGATCCGCGCGGCGGTCCGCAGCCGCCGGCTCCGGCGGTCCCGCGCCCCCAGCCATCCCGTAGCCCGGGTGGTGTCGGCGGTTGGGCTATTCACTTTCATAGTGCACCCAGCGTTGGGACAATTTCACCTGCACGGCGGTCAAGATGACCACCACCAGGAAGAGGAACCACGCCATGGCCGCCGCGTACCCCATTTTCAGGTAACGGAAGGCGTTGTTGAAGAGGTGATAGACGTAGAAGAGGGTCGAGTTGACCGGTCCTCCCTGGGTCATGATGAATGCTTGGGTGAAGATCTGAAAGGTGCCGATAAGTCCCATCACCAGATTGAAGAAAATGTAAGGAGTCAGCATGGGAATGGTTATGTAGACGAAACGTTGCCACGGGCCGGCGCCGTCTATCGCGGCGGCCTCGTGGTATGTCGGGCTGATGCCCTTCAGCCCCGCCAGCCAGATGATCATCCCCCCTCCGGCGCCCCACAGCCCCATGATGATCAGTGCCCATTTGCTGGTATGCTCGTCCTGGAGCCAGTTGGGACCGTGAATGCCCAGCAGGGAAAGCATGCCGTTGAGCAGCCCGCTTTGGGGATTGAATATCCAGATCCAGAGAATACTGGCCGCGACCGCGGGCACGATGCTGGGCAGGTAGAACAAGGTCCGCCACACCGCCACGCCGCGGACCTTTTGATTGAGCAGGACGGCCATTCCCAAACCCAGCGCCATGCCCAGCGGAACGCCGATCACCATGAACATGGTGTTGTAGAGCGACTTCCAGAACAGCTCATCCTGGAAGAACATGGTCCGGTAGTTGTGCAACCCCAGAAACACCGCCGGATTCAACACATCGAAGCGGCAGAAGCTTATCACGATCGAAAAAAGAAGCGGGCCGCCGGTGAAGATGACGAATCCCAGAATCCACGGAAGGGCGCAGATCAATCCCGCCTTCCACTGCCCTCTTCCCCCGTAGCCGGGCCGCCGGCGATCCCAGGCCACGCCTACCCCGGCCAGGCCGGCCACCACCACGGCATACAGCCCGAAAAACCAGTGCCACGCGCGGATGGGCTTACCTTCCGTCGGATGCAGGATCTCATCCAAGTCCCGTTGCACCATGGCAGTGTAGTAGTCGAGTGCTTCCCGAGGGGTCTTCTTGTGGAAGATGGCATCTTCCATCGCCCAGATCTGCGCATTCCACAGTTTCTGGCCTACCGGTGTCACCGGCCGGAAGCGAGAGTTTTCCAGCAGATCATTGAACACCCGCATGGCTTCCTTGAACTTCGGTTCCAACAGGGGGTTCTCGATCACGAAACGGCGGTAGACCCACTCGTTCTGTCTCCGGTTCGGATACTGTCGGGGAATGAAAGGTCGGCCTTGACTGAGATAGGTGAAGTTCTCCGACAGCACCATGATTTCCAGCGCACGCTGGCTCACCAGGAACCGTATCAGTTCCCATGCCCCGCGCTTCTGACGTGCAGTGGAAGGTATCGCGTATGCCCAGCCGCCGACCCAGGAAATGGGGCGACGTCCCTTGGCCAACTCCCGCGCCGGCAAAGGCGGAGGCGCAGCCCCCAGATCAAGGTCCCTCCCGTAGAAAGCCAGCGACGACATAATCCAGACGCCGTCAATCTTCATCGCCACCTTGCCCTGGATAAAGGGGTCCAGCTCACCCCCCTGAAAAGTGGTCTGAAAGGCATAGACCTGCTCCGCTCCTCCCAGGCGGTCGTAGACACGCGTCATGAATTCCAGCGCGTAGACGATGTTGCTGTCGTTCAGCGTGCAACGCCGTCCATCCCGACTCATGAACCGCCCCCCCGCCTGCCACCCGTACAAATAAAGCCACGAATTTCCGTAGTTGGGTATGAATCCGATGGTGCGGATGCGACCCCGAGAATCCCGCTCGGTCATGGCCACGGCCATCTCCTCCAGCTCTTCCCAAGTCCGCGGCGGCCTGGCCTCGCCCTGTTCGTTGGTAAAACCATGACGGACAAGGATATCCTTGTTGTAGAGCAGAACCCGGTCGTCGGCGTTGTTGGGTATTCCGTAAACATGCTCCTCGCCGGTCACCGGATCCCGGTACACCGCCTCATCCCAGCAGGCGGCAAAGAAATCCTCCGGCCGCACCGGCTCCA
>DTYT01000063.1 GCA_012961745.1 Kiritimatiellia bacterium
CCGGTTGTGCCGGCAGCCCACTACTTCTGCGGGGGAGTGGAAGCGGAGGCCGACGGCCGAACGCGCATGCCGGGTCTCTATGCCTGCGGCGAAACGGCGTGCACGGGATTGCATGGCGCAAACCGCCTGGCCAGCAACTCCCTTCTTGAAGCGCTGGTGTGCGGGCGCAAGACCGGTTGCCGCATCAGCCGTGACTTGCACGGACTGCGCGGGGTGCGAGTATCGATTCCGGACTGGGAATATGGGGATGCGGTTCCCAGCGACGAGGCGATCGTGGTGGAGCATAACTGGAATGAAGTGCGCACATGCATGTGGGACTACGTGGGCATCGTACGCAGCAACAAGCGGCTGGAGCGGGCGCACCGTCGGCTGCTGAATCTGCGACGGGAAATCCGCGCGTATTACCTGGACTATCTGGTTACCGCCGACGTTCTGGAATTGCGCAATATTGCGGACGTGGGGCACTTGGTGGTGCGGAGCGCTCGCATGCGCCAGGAAAGTCGGGGGCTCCACTATAATCTGGACCATCCGAATCCGGACTTGGCAGTGGCCGGCCGCGACACGGTCATTGAAGACCCCCCGGGATTACATCCCGGGGCATGAGTCCGGTTGTTCCGATTGGTTCTGCCAGAGCAGAACTACTTCCTGGGGGGGACCGTATGACGGCTCGACGGTGCGCGGCCGGTTCAAGGGGTTGCTGGGCAGCGGCAGCAACGCTCAGTATTCGACTGGCGGGCGTGTCCCGGGGCGTCGGCGGCGCACTGCGCGGGTCCGTGGTTGCATCAGGCGTTCCAGGGCAACCAGCCAGATCAACATTATGACAAGCACCGCGGCGATCCATACGAAAGCGACTCCAGGGGTGGCTGGGCGCAGATAGGCCTTGCCGGTGGGGGCGGCGTAGATCGCGCCTATAGACGCGGTGATGAGCGCCAGCGAGGTGGCTACCATGGCGGTAGCCAGCTCTCCCAGCTTTTGCCACCGTAGTGACTCAGCGTAGTTGCCGCGCAGCAGCAGGA
Organism: Kiritimatiellia bacterium; assembly: GCA_012961745.1. GTDB lineage: Bacteria > Verrucomicrobiota > Kiritimatiellia > B70-G9 > B70-G9 > B70-G9. The sequence continues at coordinate 1,017 of DTYT01000063.1, forward strand.
CATGCCGGCAGGGAAGGAGCAGGGCCAGTATCGCCACGGCGACTTGGGCGGCAACACCGTGACGGAGGCCGAGCCGGGTAAGGCTGCTCCAGAGAAAAAGGACTATTTCGGCCGTCAGGATACTTCGTATGGCAATCACCAAGAGTCTCCATCGGCGGGCCGCCACCGCCGCCCACATCCGTCCCCAGGTGGTGCGCGTTCGGTCGGGACGGCGCGCCATGCCATCGATACTCCACAACAGCAAAGTCAGGCCGGCTGCCGTGCCGGCGGCGAACCAGTGCAGCGGACCGCTGCGGGATTTCAATCCGACGATCTGGAGCAGCGGCGGAATGGTCGCCACTATCCCGATGGCAAGGGTGACTTTCACGTAGGAGGTTCCATGCCGGGAGCCGGGCGAGAACCGCAGGCGAAACAGATCACTACCAGCGCCGGGTGAGGGGGCGGGCCTCGCTGCTGAATGCCGGAAGTTCGCGCTGTCGGGGCTTGGATTCACCGGGATGGAGACAGGGTACGGTTGTCGTTCTCGTCCTTGCTTGTATAGCCTGATTCCTGCCGCTGGAAGTTGACCTGGTTCTTCCGCATATACAGCTCAAAGACCGTCTCGGCGTCCATTTCCAGAACCTGGGCCGCCGAGATCAAGAAGTGAAACAAGTCGACGATTTCTACACGCGCGTTTTGAATATCGAACTGCTGATATCGCGCCCACCATTTCCATGGTACGCTATCAGTCAGTTCAGCAATCTCCTGCGACATCGCCCGGCAGTAGTTGAGCAGCCATTCCTGCCGCTGTTCTTCGTCGAGATGGCGGGTATCCACGCCGATTCGTCGATTGAGCTGTTCCTGCATTGCAAACATCCGCTTTAGCATATCGTCTGAGATGTCTTTCATGGCTTCCCTCCGGGAACACTGGTTTGCGACTGAACGATCACCACGATACTATCACATCTCCGGGTGTGCCAGATGGAATGGATTGCAGCGCCACCGGAAAAGGCCGAGGTTGATATTCGCTCCGGTGATTACGTATAGTAGCGGGCTGTGCTGGTATGAGCAACCAGGCCTCCGGAGAGGGCGTATGGAACCGGGACCGAAGATGGACAGCAGGCGGGCTGAGATTGCGGTCGTCGGAAGCGGACCGGCCGGCCTGACGGCCGCCATCTACGGGGTACGCGCCGGGAGAGACGTTCTGGTAATTGAAGGGATGCCCGGGGGACAGCTTATGACAACCGCCGAGGTGGAGAACTTCCCCGGGTTTCCGGAGCCGGTGAGAGGGCCGGAGCTCATGACCCGTATGCGCTCCCAGGCAACCCGACTGGGGGCTGAATTCCTTTCCGGCTTGGTGGAAGCCGCGGACCTCTCACGCCGCCCGTTTCGACTGCGTGTATCGGGGAGGGAAGTTACCTCTGAAGTGCTGATAATCGCCACCGGGGCGACGCCGCGCAAGCTGGACCTGGAAGCCGAGGAGAAGTTTTTCGGGCGCGGAGTCTCATATTGCGCGACGTGCGACGGTGCCTTCTACCGGGGGCTGGTGGTGGCGGTTGTGGGGGGAGGGGACGCGGCGGTCGAAGAAGCGTCCTACCTGGCCAATATCGCCGAAAGGGTCCACTTGATTCATCGGCGGGGCAAGCTGCGCGCGAAGGGCCGGATGGCCGACAAGGTGCTGGGAAACCCCAAAATCAGCGTGGAGTGGAGTTCGGTGGTGGTGGATATTCGCGGTGATGAGCAGGGCAACGTGAGCTCGGTAGTTCTGCGCAGTACCCGGGACGGATCGGAGCGTACGTTGGAGGTTGCCGGATTGTTCATTGCCATCGGACACGAGCCTCAGTCGGAGATCTTCCAGGGTCAGCTGGAGACCGACGACCGGGGCTACATCGTAACCCGGAATACGCATACCAGTGTGGAAGGTGTGTTTGCCGCGGGGGACGTCCAGGATTCGCGCTACCGGCAGGCCGTGACCGCCGCGGCATCCGGGTGCATCGCCGCCATGGAGGCGGATACTTACCTTGAAACACGCTGAGCAGTCAGGCTCTGTGAAACGGCATTCCGGGAGCGCGACCGTACTCTCATCGGGTCGGATATATCGTAGGCTGATTCTGCTCAGCAGGCCGTACTGGACCCGACTGCTGGTGGGAACCCTTTTCGGCGTCCTTTTCGCCGGTTCAACGACCGGACTCCTGGTCGCACTTAAGAGCACTCTGGGCAGCGTGTTCGATCCTGAGGTGCCGCTCACGGCCACCGTACTGGTAGCGGCCGCCTTGGTGCCCCTCGCCATGCTCCGGGGGCTGGGGTACTACTTCAGCGTCTACTTTGTGAACTGGGTGGGGAACCGTGCGGTAATGGACCTCCGGAACCGCGCTTTCGAGTGTCTGGTGCATCTGTCGCCCGCGTACCTGATGCGGCGCAAGAGCGGTGACATTATTTCGCGCGTGGCCAGTGATACCACTCTGATCGAAAGCGCGGTATCCACGGTCCTGGGAGATCTGGTGCGCCAGCCTCTGGCGGCCGCCGGGATGGTCGGGTTCCTGGTCTGGCTGGACCTGCGGCTGGCCCTGATCAGCCTGTTGCTTTTTCCTGTCTGCCTGATTCCGGTCCTGCTGTTCGGCCGCCGTGTAAAACGTTTCGCCCGTGAAGGACGCGAGCAGATGGGAGAACTTGTTGCGGTGCTTCAGGAAGCGGTTCTTGGCTTGCGGGTGGTGCAGGCGTTCAACATGGAGCCGTACGAGGTGGGGCGCTTTCAGCGTCGCTCGCGACAGGTGTTCAGCCGGGTGATGCGTGTGGTACGGGCGCGGGCCGCGGTCGAGCCGCTGATAGTGACCATCTCCGTGATAGGGCTGTCCGCGGCGCTGGTCTATTCGCGATGGGCTGGCATGAGCGCGGAGGAATTCTTCGCGTTCGCGCTGGCGCTGGTCGGACTGTACGAGCCGGTCAAGAAATTGAGCACTCTGCATCTGGTGATTCAACGCAGCACAGCCGCCGCCGCCCGCGTATTCGAAATCGTGGATGCTCCCGTCGGCGTTGCGGACCGGCCCGGCGCGGTCGATCTTGTTCCGCCGGTCGAAACCATCCGTTACCGGAATGTGGAATTCCGTTACGAGCCTGAAGAGGAAGCGGTTCTCAAGGGAATAGATCTGGAAGTGAGATCCGGCCAATGCCTCGCGATTGTCGGGTCATCGGGATCCGGCAAGACCACTCTGGTCAATTTGCTGCCTCGCTTCTTTGACGTGACGGAAGGCCGCATAGAGATCAACGGCCGGGATGTTCGGGAATACACGGTGCGGTCTCTGCGGGATTGCATCGGGATCGTCACTCAGGAGACCGTGCTCTTCAATGATACGATCGCCAACAATATAGCTTACGGCAAAACGGGGGCGACCCAGCAGGAGATCATCGAGGCTGCCCTGCGGGCTCACGCACATGAGTTCGTCTCCCGGTTGCCTCAGGGATATGACACCGTCATCGGTGACCGCGGAGTTCGGCTTTCGGGAGGGGAAGCCCAGCGGATCGCCATCGCAAGAGCGATCCTGAAGAACCCACCGATCTTGATTCTGGACGAAGCAACCAGCGCGCTGGATTCCGAGTCCGAACGCCTCGTGCAGCAGGCGCTGGAAGAGCTGATGGCCAAACGCACGGTTTTTGCTATCGCCCACCGGCTTTCCACTGTCGCCCATGCCGACCGGATCGTAGTCCTGGATGGCGGGCGGATCGTCGAGCGCGGCACACACGACGAGCTCCTGCGCCGGGGCGGAATGTACCGGTACTTCTATGAACTCCAGTTCCAACGGGACACCGGAGACCGGAACAATTGAGGATGGGGTTCCCGTGGGGGGGGACTGCCAGGCGGGCTTGACTTCCGGTTCTGCCGGACGGTTCAAGAGGAGCCCGGCTTTCGTCCCCGGTAACGTCGCATTGCCTTGATGACGTAGGCCTTCGTCTCCGGATAACTTATGCGGGCGATAAAATCACGGCCGTCAGTCGCCGCTGCCGCCCAGCGGCGGGCGTGGGCCGGGCCGGCATTGTATTCAGCAAGAGCAAAAGGCAGGGGATCCGCTCTTTCCGCCCACCTCCGGAGAGCCCGGGCCAAGTACCATGTGCCGATACGGAGATTCAGCGCGGGATCGGCCAGATCCTGGAGCCGGGGTATGGGCACCCCCTGCGCCGCCGCCCAGTCCGCCGCCGCGGCTTCGGTCACCTGCATGAGCCCGACCTCACCGGCCCCGCCGATTCGCGAAGGATCGAAGCGACTCTCCATCCACACGATAGTCGCAATAAGACGCGGATCCACATCGTACTCCCTGGCGATCTTCATGATGAGGCCATCGAAGCGGTGGAGTCGTCTGATCTGGTAGGAAACCGCAAGGCTGACCACCACGGCGGCTACCAGGAGGTTAGCCAGGACGACGCGGCGTGTGCCTGTACCA
>DTYT01000064.1 GCA_012961745.1 Kiritimatiellia bacterium
GGAAACGGAAATTGCTGGCGGACATCCGAGAAGGCCAGCTCCGTAGAGGCGTGGTCAAGAACATCACCGATTTCGGGGCCTTCATAGATTTGGACGGTATGGACGGCTTGCTCCACGTGACGGACATGCGCTGGGGCCGGGTGGGCCACCCGTCGGAAGTGGTCTCGGTGGGCCAGGAGCTCGAAGTGATGGTCCTGCGGGTGGATCGCGAGAAGGAACGCATCAGCCTGGGGCTAAAGCAGAAGACCGGCAACCCGTGGGAGAACGTGGAGAAGCGCTACCCGGTGGGAAGCCGGGTGAAGGGGCGGGTGGTGAACCTGCTGCCCTACGGGGCCTTCGTCGAGCTGGAAGACGGAGTCGAGGGGCTGATCCACGTTTCGGAGATGTCATGGACCCGGCGCATCAACCGGGCGAGCGAGGTGCTTTCGTTGGGTGATGAAGTGGAAGCGGTGGTTCTGAACGTGAGCGGGCAGGAGCGCAAGATCTCGCTGGGGCTGCGGCAGACCCAGGTCAACCCCTGGGACACGGTCAAGGAGCGCTACCCCATCGGGGCCCGGGTCAAAGGGCGGGTACGGAACTTCACCAGCTACGGGGCTTTCGTCGAACTGGAGGAAGGCGTGGACGGGATGATACACGTTTCCGACCTGTCCTGGACCCGCAAGGTGAACCATCCTTCCGAGGTTCTGCAGCCGAACCAGATAGTGGAGGCGGTGGTGCTGGAAGTGGATCCCGGGAATCGGAGGGTCAGCCTGGGCCTCAAACAGGCCCAGGAGGATCCCTGGACCACGGTGGGCAGCCGTTACCAGGTAGGGCAGAAGGTCAAGGGCCGGGTGGTCCGGCTGGCTGCTTTCGGTGCTTTCGTGGAGCTGGAGCCGGGGGTGGAAGGGCTGGTGCACGTCAGTGAGATCAACGACGAACGGGTCGAGAACGTCGCCGAGGTGCTCCAGGAGGGGCAGGAGATTGAGGCCCGCGTGATCCGGGTCGACACGGTGGAACGGCGTATCGGCTTGAGTATCCGCGCCGCCCAGGTGCCCGACGAGGAATTCCAGGCCGAGTCCTACGCGGCCGCCGCCATGGCGGGGGACAACCTGGTGGACCTCGGCGGCGTATTCGAGGACGTACTGGGATCGGAAGAGGACAAGGCCGAAGAGTGGCGCCCGGGAGAGTGAGGCTGCTGGCGGCGCTTTTCCCGGCTTCCGGCCGGCGGTGGTCCTGGCCGGTGTGACGATATGCGGGAGCATCCGGTTGAAAATCTCTTGCGTCGCACGGCGGAGGTGCACACCGCCGAGGAGTTGCGGCGGAAGCTGGAGCGGGCGGCCGCCGAGGGACGGCCGCTGCGCGTGAAGTTCGGTGCCGATCCATCCGCGCCGGACATGCACCTGGGGCACGTGGTGGCGCTGAACAAGCTGCGCGAGTTCCAGGAACTGGGCCACGAGGTGATCTTCATCATCGGCGACTTCACCGGTATGATCGGTGATCCTTCCGGCCGCACCCAGGTGCGCCCCCCGCTCACTCGGGGGGAGGTGGAACGCAATGCGCGCACCTACCGGGAACAGGTGTTCCGATTCCTGCTGCCGGAGAAAACGCGGATCCGTTTCAATTCGGAGTGGTGCGATCCCCTGAGCTTCGCCGACGTCATCCGGCTGGCAGGAAGAGTGACGGTGGCCCAGATGCTGGCGCGCGATGATTTCGCGCGCCGCTACGCGGAAGGGCAGCCGATCACCCTGGTAGAGTTCCTTTATCCGCTGATCCAGGCCTACGATTCGGTGGTGATCGAGGCCGATGTCGAGATCGGGGGTACGGACCAGCTCTTCAACATGCTGCTGGGACGCGAGCTGCAGCGCCAGATGGGAGGTGAGCCGCAGGTGGTGGTGACCCTGCCGCTCCTGGAAGGCATCGACGGCGTTCAGAAAATGAGTAAATCGCTGGGCAACTACATTGCGGTGAACGAGCCGCCGGAGGAGATTTTCGGCAAGTGCATGTCGGTGAACGACCAGCTGATGTGGCGTTATCTCGATCTGGTGCTTTGCCGGCCGGAGAATGAGCTGGGGGGACTGCGGCGCGCGGTGGATGCCGGAGAGGTCAACCCGCGGGACGTCAAGCTGGACATGGCCGAGGCCATCGTGGCGCGCATCCACGGCAGGGACCGGGCACGGAAGGCCCGGGAGAACTTCCTCCGGGTCTTCTCCCGGCGCCAGCCACCGGAGCGCGTCCCGGAAGTCGAGGTGAAAGTCCCAGCGGAGAAGAGCGTCGCGGTGCTTGATCTGATCATGTGCGCGGGCCTGGCGCCGAGTCGCAGCGAGGCGCGCCGGCTGGTCGGGCAGGGCGCGGTCAGGATCGACGGGCGTCGGGTCGGTGACGTGGGCGAGGAGATTGTGCTGCCCGCGCAAGGGGTGCTTCTGAAGGTGGGCAAGCGCCGTTTCGCGCGTCTGATTCCGGCATGAGAATCCATACGGGGGGGCAGCGGCAGTTGATATTTCACCGGTTTGTCGTAGATATGAGGAGGGTGTACCGTGAGTCATGAGGGCCCCAGAACGCCGGAAGAGGAATTTGTTCGTGGACTGAAGCGGATCCTGCAAGGGTTGCAGGCGGAACATGCCTCCCTGCGGGCCGAGCCGTCGGAGGGCGGCGGGGACCGGTCCGCAGAGGAAGACAGACGCAGCGCCGAGACCCTGCGGCGGATCCGCGGGTTCAACCTGAAGCCCCGCGAGGTTCGGGATTACCTGGACCAGTTCGTCATCAGCCAGGAGGAAGCCAAGAAGGTACTGGCGGTGGCGGTATGCGACCATTTCAACCGGATCAGGCGCTGCATGGAAGACCCCGAGCTGCGGGAGCAGGAATACACCAAGCAGAACATCCTGCTGATGGGGCCGACCGGGGTGGGTAAGACCTACTTGATGCGCTGCATTGCCCGGCTGATCGGGGTGCCCTTCGTCAAGGCGGATGCGACCAAGTTCTCGGAGACCGGGTATGTGGGCTACGATGTGGAAGATCTGGTGCGGGATCTGGTGAAGATGGCTGGCGGCAACGTGGAGTTGGCGCAGTACGGTATCATTTACCTGGATGAGGTAGACAAGATCGCCTCGCAACCTACCGCCGGCGGGGTGCGGGATGTCTCCGGTCGGGGGGTGCAGGTGAACCTGCTCAAGTTGATGGAGGAGACCGAAGTAAATCTCTACAGCCAGACGGATCTGGTGGGCCAGATGCAGGCCCTTATGGAGATGCAGCGCACGGGCAGCTTCCGGAAGCGGACCATAAATACGCGGTACATACTTTTCATCGTGAGCGGGGCGTTTGACGGGCTGGTGGACATCGTTCGCCGGCGGGTGGAAAGCGCGCCGATCGGTTTCACGGCGGAGCGGCCGGCGCGCGAGCGGACGGCGACCGACTATCTGAGAATGGCGCAGGCGCAGGATTTCATTCGATTCGGATTCGAACCGGAATTCATCGGACGGCTGCCGGTGCGCATCGCCTGCGATCCCCTGTCGGAGCGGGACCTGGAGGCGATTCTGTTGCATTCCCGCGGCAGCATTCTGGAGCAGTACCGGGAGGATTTCCGGGGGTACGGTATCGAGTTGGATGTTACGCGGGAAGCGGTGGAAGAGATTGCGCGGCGGGCGGTCGGTGAGAAGACGGGCGCCCGCGGACTGCTCACGGTGCTGGAGAGGATCTTCCGTGACTTCAAGTACGAATTGCCCTCCACTTCAGTCGGATCGTTCGAGGTGACGCGGGAGACGGTGGAGGATCCGCGCAGCACGCTGAAGGAATTGATCATGAGGCATGCGGATTCCCAGCACGACGTGCTGCGCTCGGATATCAACCGGTTCCTGGAGCGGTTCAACCGTACCCACGGGCTGGATCTCCGCTTCGATGACTCGGCGGTGGAGGCGCTGGTGGAGGAAAGTCTGGGCAGCGGGCGGACAATCCGGGCCTTGTGCGAAGACAAATTCCGGGATTACCAGTACGGCATGAAACTGGTCGCGACGAAGACCGGCAACCGTACCTTTGTAGTCACGGCCGAGGCGGTACGGAATCCGGAAGGAGAGCTTTCGCGGTGGGTGATGGAGAATTATCCCCGCGCGGGGGGGGCGGTCAAGGGCCCGGGAAGCGCCGGGGGATAGGGCTTCCGTATTCCGGTATGGACTACGAAAAGGCGAGGTTCGACTTCATCTATGCGCTGGAGAACACCCGGATCGTGCGGGTGCCGCGCCAGCGTCTGGAGACCTTCGGTACCACGCTGTTGCACTACCATCTGATCACGGAGCTGATGGACGAAGTGGGCCGCTCGCGCATCCGGCAGGGGAAGGTCAAGGCCTATCGGCCCGAGATCATCACCCCGGAAAGATTCGGGCGTGAGATCCTGGAGGGATTCGGCGAGGAGGCGCGCAGGTACATTGATTGGTTGCGGAGACACGAATCGGACATCTACATACTGAAGTACGGGTTCAAGATCACCAAGCAGGAGATCAGCGAGCAGACGGTCAGGGCGAACGCCGACCTGGTGGTGGAACAGGTATGCCGGGAAGTGGACCAGCGGCAGGAGGCGATGCACGGGGTGGTCAAGGGGGTGGAGGATCCCTGGGAGGTGTGCCTGCTCAA
>DTYT01000065.1 GCA_012961745.1 Kiritimatiellia bacterium
AGGGCCTTAAAGCCTCCGCCGCCATGGCCGGTCCCAGGTCAGACCCGCCGATTCCGATGTTGATTACACTCCGGATCCGTTCTCCCGAATACCCTTTCCACCCTCCGCTCCAGACCCTCCGGACGAAATCCTCCATCCGATCCAGCACCCGGTGCACTTCCGGAACTACGTCCCGGCCGTCCACCACCAAATTCGCATCCCGGGGAAGACGAAGCGCAACATGCAATACTGCCCGGTCCTCAGTCTCGTTGATATGACCGCCGCGGAACATCTCTTCGCGCGCGGCAGCCACCCCGCAATCGTCCGCCAGGCGGAAAAGTGCTTCCAGGGCCCGATCGTCAATCAGATTGCAGGAATAGTCTACGAACAAATCCCCCGCGGATACCAGGTATCTCTCGGAACGGTGCGGATCTGCATGGAACATCTCACGGAGGGTGCACCGCCTCAAACGTTCGGCTTCTTCCTCCAGTTGTCTCCACGCGGGCTGTGACGTCGGATCCTCTTTCTTCATCCACAACCCCCGGGGTCCTTCTCCCCGCCCGCCAGCTGCACAATTACTTCCTCACCACAGCCAGCGTCAAGCTCCGCCGCTGCACTGCCTTCTCTTACCGCAATTTCCAGCATGCCACTCGAACCTGGCAGAGCCAACAGCGCCCCCCGCGCGGCATCTGCATACGTCCGGCACACTCGTTCCACCGCAGTCGCCCGGCACAGGATGCGCACGCTGGGCGCGTGTTCCCGGATCCAAGAACCGGGGATGTTCGTAATCAAGTTCCCGAAGCGATCCACATGAACCACTTTTCCATGAATCCGATCCCCCTGCCGGCTCGGCTCCATATCCGATAGCCGCTGGATGCTCTGCGTCTCCTCGGCTACATCGTCCACTCCGACGCGGCCGGACGCAAAACGACCTGCGACCACCGCGAAAACATCCCGCCCGTGAAAGGTCGGCGAAACATCCGAGACAACATCCCGCCGCAGGATTAGAGTCCGCACATGGACAGCATTCCTCAGAACCCAGCTGAGCACGCCGTTGTCCGGGGCTAGCAGGATCCTTCCATCCGCCACGCAAACCACTATGTCCCGGCTGCTCCCCACACCGGGATCCACCACCGCCACATGAATCGTGCCCGTCGGGAACCAGTTCCAGTACTGGCCCAGCACCCAGGCCCCCTGATGGATATTGTGCGGCGGCACCTCATGGACCGCATCAATGATTATGGCATCCGGGCATTCCGTCAGTATGCGTCCCTTCATTGCCGCCACGTAACCATCCCGCATACCGAAATCGGACAGCAGCACGATCAATTTGCCCGCTGTGATATCCACCGTCACCGACATGGATGCCCCACTACCCCCTTCCAGCCCGAGACCGGGCACGCTACTATTGCAATATGATCAGCCTTCCGGATAGTAGATCGTCACGGAGTTTATCCCAGCCGCCCCGCACATGGCACCCCAAAATTTTCGCTCACCGGGGCGCCAGTGGCTACCTTCCGGAGAACACGGTCGCGGCAGTTTCCCTGGCGCTGGAAATGCAAGCCGATGGGATCGAGATCGATGTCCACAGGGTCGAAGACCGCATCCTGGTGCTCCACGATTCCCCGCAGAAACTAGTATCGCGTTGGGCGCCGGCGCGCGGTCCCTCACTGCTTGCTGCATTGCGGTCTATGGATGTCGGGAATGGTCACCACATACCTTTTCTGGAGGAAGTACTGGAGCTGCTCGCTGATGCATCCGCCGCTCAACTCAACATAGAGGTGAAGGATCCTCCTCTCTTCCGTGATCTGGGGTGCATCCTCAACGACCGCTGTCCGGGTCTGATACGCAAACGACGAGTGCTAGTATCTTCCTTTTACCTGCGGGCTCTGGCGGCGTTCCACCAGGCGAATCCCGACATCCCTGCGGGCTGTCTCACCGCAAAAAGACCGCTCAGGTCCATTCATCTGGCACGATCTATGCACGCCAGCTCTCTCCACCTGCCGCTGGATCTCTGCTCCCCCCAGCTGGTGGCCGAGGCGCACCAAGCCGGAATTCAAGTACTGGTCTTTACCGTGAATACTGCGCGAGAAGTAGCTTCCGCGGCGGCCAGTCGTGTGGACGGGCTCTTCACCGATTACCCCGACTATGTCCGCAGGCTTTGCCAGCGCTCGGCTCTCCGTCGGGGCGATCCCCCATGAGAATGACTCAGCTCGCCTGCAGCTCCGCACGCCGCGCCAGCAGCCACAGGTAGTCCGATAGCCGGTTGGTCAATTTGAGTACCACATCGGGATCTACTTCCCCTTGACGCTTTAGACTTACCATCCGCCGCTCGCAGCGCCTGGCAACCACCCGGGCGTGATCCAGGTAGGTTGAACTCATGTTATTCCCGGGCAACACCGGCCGCGGCTCAAGATGCAGTTCCCCTTCCAGTCGCCGACACCTGCGGGTCAGCTCCTCCAGAAAAGAAGAAATCGCCGCGCTGTCTGCATCTTCCCCGGCCGCCGCCATACACAGCCAGTGGGCGCACGTCAGTAACCAGTCTTGAATCTCGCGGATTTCTGCCCGCATATCCCAATGGGGCTCATACAGGTAGACGAGGCCTAGACTGGACACTAGCTCATCCACCTGCCCCAGAGCCTCGATCAGCAGGTCATCCTTGAAGTACTCCCTGCCCCCAAACCGCGTCTTGCCGCTATCCCCTTCCCCGGTAGCCACTCTCATTTTCCCGACCTCATGTGTCTATCCCCCCATAAGGCCCGCCTAATTTGTCACAATTGCACAAGAAATCAAGCTCGGAATCACACTCATCCTCCCGTGAGCGGGCCCCACACCCCCTTCCCGCCTTGTTATCCTTCAAGCTTGGGGTATGCTTTCGATCCCATGAAAGCGTCTCTTCCAGATGAGGCCGCTCTGAGGGATCTACTGGACTGCGCCTGCTCGGCAGCACGGGCAGCCGGCCTGCATGCCCGGTCAGAAGCCCATCGCAGACACGCCATCCTGGAGGAGTACGCACACGACGTCAAACTCCTGCTGGACAGGGAAAGCCAGCATCAGGCCGAAGAGGTTATCCGGGCCAGATTCCCGGATCATGTCGTTCTCGGAGAAGAAACGGCACATCAGGCTTGCGAATCCGGCGACAGCCCGACATGGATTATCGATCCTATCGACGGTACACTCAACTTCCTGCACGGCTTGCCACTATGGTGCAGCTCGGTGGCGGTGGCGATCGGCGATGTGGTCGTCGCCGGGGCCGTGTACGTAGCTCCCCTTGAGGAGCTCTACGCTGCTCACATCCGCGGCCCCGCAACCCTGAATGGCTCGCCGATTCACCCGTCAGCGACTGACTCGCTGGACCGAGCACTGGTACTGACCGGCCTATCGAAACATGTGGACCGGAGCAATGATCGTCCATTTGCGCTGCTGGCGTCTCTGGCTTTGAACACGCGAAAAGTCAGAATAATGGGCGCGGCGGCCCTCGATATCTGCCATGTCGCCCGCGGATTAGCAGACGCCTATGTCGAATCCAGCATCTACCTCTGGGATGTCGCCGCTGCTGGGCTGATCGCCCGGAGGGCCGGTGGGAAGACTACAATCCTGCACCAGTACGACCGCTGGCGCTGCTTCTACATCTGCACGAACCCCCACATACACGATGAGCTTCTTTCACTGATCCGCCCCCACGCCGGGTTCACTTGAGCACCTCCCCCCAGCAGAGGACCGTGAAGTGGCCGATCTTGACTTAGATAGATTGCCGAATAACCTTTCACCAGGACGCAGTTCCGTGTACCCGTAGCTCAATCGGACAGAGCATCTGACTACGGATCAGAAGGTTGCAGGTTCGAGTCCTGCCGGGTACGCCATAACCGTTTCGGGAGGAAAGAAATGCGATATCTGGTGGGTCTCTTGGTGCTCCCATTGTTCCCGTTTCTGGTGCAGTTGCCCAATGCCGGTGCCGCACTTGACCCGTCGCTGCAACGCGAGACCGATGCCGCTATCAGGCGGGCCGTCAAATGGCTGATTTCCCGGCAGTCGCCCGCCGGCTACTGGTCAAATCCCGATTATCCCGCCCTGACGGCTCTGCCCCTGTGGGCCATTATCCGCAGCGGACTGCCGGCTGAGCGCACGGTCGCTGCCGCGGTGGACTACATTCGGAGTTGCGCACGTCCGGATGGCGGTATCTACCGGAAACCGAGACAGAAGAGGCGGGGCGGCGGTCTGAAGAACTATAACACCGCACTGTGTATGATCGCATTGTTCGAGTCGGGCCAGAAGGACGTCCTTCCACTGGTTCTCAAGGCCCGCCGTTTCCTCTCCCGGTCGCAACACCTCGACGACGACATTTACTATGGAGGGATGGGATATGACGCCCGTACGGATCGCGCCTATGCCGACCTTTCGAATTCCTATATCGCGTACGAGGCGATGCGTCTGACCGAATCCGCAGAGGATATGCGCCGGGGGGGACCGCGTGCCACTCTGAATTGGGAGGCAGCGCGCCGCTTCCTGGCCCGCGTCCAAAATCTTCCCGAGTTTAATGATCTACCCTGGGCCGGGGGATCCCACGAGGAACTCGGCGGCTTTGTCTATCGCCCCGACAAGAGCCAGGCCGGCGTCTATGCGGACACCAACGGAGTGATCCGTTTCCGAACTTATGGCTCCATGACTTATGCCGGACTCCTCAGCCTGATCTACGCCGAGGTGGACCGCAATGACCCGAGGGTAAGGTCGGCCTTCGACTGGGCCCGTCGTCACTGGACGCTCGACGAAAATCCCGGCATGGGCGCCGATGGGCTGTTCTACTTCTACAACGTCCTGGCGAAGTGTCTCGCAGTACTAGGGCGCAGCTCGATACCACTTCAAGACGGCACTTCCATCGACTGGCGTACGGAACTTGCGCGACGCCTGGTGTCCCTCCAAAAGATCGAGGCCGACGGCGGACTGGGCTACTGGGTCAATGAAAAATCGGGACGGTGGTGGGAATCGGATCCGGTCCTCGTGACGGCCTACTCGCTTCTGGCACTCGAAATGGCCTCGGGGACACCTGCAAGGTAGCCCGGCGACGGGCCGCGGCTTTACTTCCCCATCAATCTGGGCTAACGTGTGGTGGTCAGAAGGGGGCGTCCGGATTCGACGTGCAGGTTGAAGTTCCGGTGGCGCGCCGAGGATGCCGGTTGGCCTCGTTAATCATCCGGCGTCAGACACAAACGCCAATCAACAGTTGGCTCTCGCGGCTTGATGCCGCGACGTCCCGTCGTCGACGCCTGCTAGACGGCCGGGGCGACGGTAGCAGGCTGGTCGGTGTCCGGAGCACCCGTGGATACCGGCGAGATCAATGCCTGGGTGCTGGCCGCTCGGGAGCCTGTCCGCCGGCGAGCGAGCGGCGAGAATCAATAGACGGACTACGCGCGTAGAAGCCGGGATGGACCCTGTGCGGACGGGGGGTCGAATCCCCCCGCCTCCACCATCTGTCACGGCCCG
>DTYT01000066.1 GCA_012961745.1 Kiritimatiellia bacterium
CCTGGCGGCACGGGTGGTGGCGGTGCGACGGGGCCTGGCAGTCCTTGTGAGCGCGGTGGTCTACCTGTTGCTGGCCGCCGGCAGTGCCTGCGGACTGCGCCGCGGTCCCTTCCTGTACGGTCCGGCCTATTTCACGCACGACTGGCAGCGCATTGCGGCGGGAAGGGTGATCGAGGAGGAAACCACCTGCGACGATCTCGTACTGACGGTCACGCGGGGCCGATCCACCGGCTGGAGCGACCCGCGGATCCTGTATTATGCCCACCGCCGGGGATGGGCGCGGGATGCGGATGATCTGCGGTTGGATGACTTGCAACTCTACATTTCGCACGGGGCGACCGTGGCGGCGGCACTTCTGACCCCGGAGTACCCTCCGCGGGATGAGAACTACGGCCCGCTTGCGAAATATCCGCACCGCGTGCGCACGATTCGCGGGCCGGACGGGTCGCGCATAGGTCACGTAGTCATTTTTGAGCTGTCTTCTCGGCCCCACGATTTGAAATGAGCGGGAATCCGGAAGTTTCCGTCGTGATCCCGACCTACAATGCGGAGCGGTTCATCGCCGCGGCGCTGGATAGTGTTATGGGGCAATCCTTCCGGGATTTCGAAGTAATAGTAGTGGACGACGCCTCGGATGATGAAACCCGGCGGATCGTGCGCGGTTATGACATGGTGATCCTTGTGGAGAGAGCGCAAAACTCGGGCTCAGCGGACATCCCGCGGTACGAGGCGGCGGCCCGTTCGCGCGGGCGCTGGTGTGCTTTTCTCGACGCCGACGACTTCTGGGAACCGGAAAAACTGGAGATCCAGGTGGAGTTCATGCGGGCTCATCCCGAGGTGCCGCTTTCTCACACCTATGCGCGGATTATTGACCAGAATGGTCGTCGAGACGGTATCCGGCACGAGGGCACGATTCCGCCCACCGGCATGATCGCGCGGGACCTGCTGCGGCACTGTTTCATCTGTACCAGCACCGTCATGGTTCAGCGCGAGGCGTGGCTGCGGGCGCAGCGTCCGGAAACTCTGGGGGGGTACGGCACCGAGTGGGATTTCTTTCTCAGCATCGCACGACAATCCCCGGTGGGTTTCATACCCCAACCGCTGACGGGATACCGCCGACGCAGTGGAAGCGTGAGCCGGGGCGACTGGCGGCGCCAGCCGCGGGACCTCCGTGCCAAGCGACGCATTTATCGCAAGGGACTCTGGCGCGGTGTACTCCGGCGGCGGGAGATGTGGGCTATCATACGGGAGGCGGCCTGGGAGAATGCCGAGCATCACCGCGGTCAGGGCGCCTGGCTCCGCGGGTTGTATTTCAGCCTTTGGGGAGTGGCCTACGGGCCGTGGGATCGGCGGCTGTGGGGAAGCTTCTTCAAGTCGATGCTCGGCCCGCTGCGCAGGCGGCGCTGGAAGTAGGGATTACTGAACCGTGTGCGGCATCGCCGGAATGGTCTTTCACAGCTCGCCTCCACCGCGGGAACGGCTGGCCGACATGCTGGACCTGATCGTTCATCGCGGGCCGGACGACTGGGGCAGGTACGACGACGAGCACTGCAGCCTGGGCATGCGCCGGCTGAGCATCATCGA
>DTYT01000067.1 GCA_012961745.1 Kiritimatiellia bacterium
ATGGCATTATGCCCCACCTCGCTATTGCCCATATCCTTGTCGGAGGGCAGGCCAACCGCCGTGCCGTGCGCCTTGAGAGTGGAATAGAGTGAATCAGCCCGCAGTCGATCAAGGTGGGGGGTGGTCGCCCGGCGTACCATGTCTCCTTCGGCAAACTTTCCAATCCCGATCCCGTCCATTATCAGCAGAACTACCGGACCCTCCGGTCCCCGGTAGCCAGTAATCTTCGGCAGAGGGCCTACTGCAACTTCCGGCATGGGTCTCTCCCGCGTTCAGGTTGCGTCCGGGTACTCACCTGCGCACCTTACAGTAACATCGCGATCTAATCAAATCGCTTTGCCAGGCGCCCCCCGCAGATAGATGGAAGTCGGGCGCCTGTTGTTATCCTTCCGGTCACGGACAAATGGGCATACAATGCCGCCCCGTGGAACGGGACTTCGGGAACCGGCAGCCGAACGGTCAGCGGTTGGCGCCCGAGGTGAGCGATGCAGGAGAATTTGGCAGAGCGTACCACGGCCCGCCGGCTCATATTCCCGGTGACCCTTATTGTCACGGCGTTTTTCACGCTGTCGGGCCAGCACTGGGGCGTGGATGCGGATGCATTCATGCTGGCACAGTACGGCCGGGCGATCGCCGAGGGGCGCTGGTCAAGTTATACACCGTCCGCCGAGCCAAGCACCGGATCGACCAGTCTGCTCTACCCGTTTCTGCTGGCCCTGCCCTCCAAGCCGGCCGCCGGAACGCCGCTGGCGCTGTGGTGGATCGGGCTGCTCGATGCCGCATGCTTCGCAGGGATCGTCTTCGGCACACGGCGCTTGGCCCACAACCTGGGCGGCGATGGGAATCTGGCCGCGCTGCTGACCGCCACGTGTGGCCCCCTGCTCTACAACTGTCTGGGGGGGACCGACATGCCGGTGTTCACAGTACTCTTCACCTGGCTGCTGGTATGCACATCCGAACGCCGGCCGCGGTTCGCGGCTCTTTTCGCGCTGCTGGGAGCGCTCGTGCGTCCCGAGGGCATCCTGGGCGCCGCCATCATCGGAGTCGTTCTGTCCACTGCCCCCCAGGCGCGCACGCGGATTGCCGGACTTTCATGTGTAGGCGCTGCACTCGCGTCTGCCATTGTGACCTTCGGTGCCAACCGGCTGCTGACCGGGACCTGGCAATTCCATTCCCTGCTCAGAAAAGGATACTTTGCCTCTTTTCCTTTCACAGGGGCGGTAATCCGAAGCCTGCACGATCTGGCTGTCATGGCCCGGGAACTGCTGTTCGGACTGAATCACGACCGGGCCCTTTATTTCTTCCCGGTCGTGGCGGGAGTCACCGCCCTAATGGGAATCCTGTGGATCGCGCTCACCGGCACGCCATCGCACCGCCGGATTGTGACTGCATGGCTTCTGGTGGGAACGGCGGCGCTGATGCTCAACGCCAGCAGTGGCTGGCAGGGACATCAGTACGATCGCCATTTGCTATGGCTCTTCCCCGGGTGGCTGATCCTCATCGCGGCCGGCGCCAAGGCCATCCATCGGCGACTTGCGCCCACCCTGCCCCGATTCCTGCCTTGGATACTGGTGGGGTACCAGATCACCACCCTCCCCTATTTTGCGAGTCAACGCCACCAGCAGGCGGTGACCAACCGGGCCCAGGCTCAATTCGCAGCCCGCATGGAAAGCGTGCTGCCGACGACCGCCCGGGTGGGAATCATAAACTTTCCACATCTGGCGTTCTTTACCCGGCAGCGGGAGTTTGTTCACCTCGGTGGCTACGTCACACCGCGATTTTCGGCTGCGGGCTCGCCCCTCATTTCTCTGGAGATCCTCAAGCACGAAGCCGGAACCCGTTTCGACTGCTGGCTCCTGACGGACCTGGAGAGGGATTCGCCGCTGGTCGGCCGGCTGAGGGGGAGGCCGATCCTCCGAGAAGACCGCCTCGCGGCAGGACCCGGGCGTCTCGGAGTCTACCGGGCGGTATGGACTCCGCTGCTGGCCGGAGTCCAGCCGATTTCCCCGAAGCTCCGCGACAGACTCCGCAAGCTCCAGCTCACCGATCGAATGGATATCGGCTATGATTTCGACGAGGCGATCCACCGCTACCGCGCCGCGGTCGGTGCCCGGAATGCCGTCCGCCTGCCATTGAAAGTAGTCGGTCCGGTTGGACGCTCCTCTTCGCAGGTAATCGAGATAGGCCGGCTCATCGACCGGTCAGAATCATTCGATGTGTTCTGTGTTACCGGCCGCGCAGTGGTGGCAGTGGTCCGCACCTGCGCCCGGGCGGTGCTGAGCTCACGCACGGCCCGAGGAAAACTGCGCAGTCAAGAGATCCGATTTTCCGGCCCCCTGCGATTGAAGATCCATGTGGGATCCCGCTCCCCCATCGCCGTCAACATCCCCCTTCAGCAGAAGGGGAGTTTGAGCGAAGCGATGTTCACGATTCCCGCCGAGGCGGTGGAATCTTCCCCGGTGCGGCTGCGGATCGAGGGGCGCTATATCTCACTCGCCTGGTGGTTCTATCAATGAAAACTCATGCTTGCCGCCGGTGGAAAGCCGCCTGACAGGCGGTGATCGCCACCACCCCGACAATATCCGCCGATGAGCACCCCCGCGAAAGGTCGTTTACCGGTGCAGTCAGTCCCTGGAGAATCGGCCCGAACGCCCGGGCCCCGGCCAATCTTTCGACCAGCTTATATCCGATGTTGCCTGACTGAATGTCCGGGAATATCAGGATATTGGCCGCCCCGCGGATAGGACTGGAGCTACATTTTCTTCTGGCGACATCGGGAACCAGTGCCGCATCCGCTTGGAGCTCACCGTCACTGACGATGTCCGTCCGACCCAGATCGTCCACCCGCCGCCGCATCAGTTCAGCCGCCCGGGCTACCTTGTCGACCAGGGGATGCTTGGCACTTCCATAGGTTGAGTAGGACAAGAAGGCCACCCGCGGCGGCCGGCCGGTCAAAGCGGTGAAAGTCTCGCACGTTGCAATCGCGATGTCGACCAGTTGCTCACTGCTGGGGTCCGGATTCACGCCGCAGTCGGCAAATGCCAAGACCCGGTCACCCGCCGGCGAAGGTTGATTCAGATCGATGATGAAACAACTGCTGCCGATACTTATGCCCTCTTCAGTACCCAGACAGCGAAACGCCGCTCGGAGCATATCCGGTGTGGACGAGATGCTTCCCGCCACCATGCCGTCCGCCAGTCCCGCGCGCACCATCATGTTTCCGAAATACAACCGGTTTCGCATAATTTCGCTGGCCTGTGCCCGGGTGATGCCCTTGTGTGCACGGATGCGGTAGAACTGCTCGGCCAATGCCCTGCCTTCCTCCGCTTCCAGCCAGTTCTTCACCGTTAGATCTGCGATCCCTACTGACACCCCGGCTTCCGCGCTGGCCTGCGAGAGCTCCTCCCGGGTGGCCAGAAGAATCACCCGCGCAATCCTCTGGCGGACCACCTCAACCGCCGCCTCCACCACGCGCGGGTCCTGGCCTTCGGCCAACACAATCACCTTGTTGGCCGCCCGCGCGCGGGGAATGATCGAATCCAGAACGCTCATCTGTCCCCTCACCCCGCTCCGGTTACAACTGCCACCGTCTCCCTGGCGATCATGAGCTCTTCGTTGGTCGGCATTACAACCGCCTTCAGCTGGCTGTTCGCGGTGGATATCACCCCCGGCCGCCCCACCGCCCGTTCGTTCTCCTCCGCATCAAGCACGCACCCGAGAACCTCCAGCTTGCGGACCACCCGCTCGCGGATATAGGACGAATTCTCCCCGATTCCTCCGGTGAATACCAGCACGTGAGCCCCTTCCAAAACCGCATGGTATGCCCCGATATAGGAAACCAGCCGATGAACAAACATCCATATCGCACGCGATGCCTTCTCAGACCCCTTTTCCGCCGCTACAATGACATCGCGCATGTCGCTGCTGCCGATACCCGCAACTCCCAGCAATCCACTCTTCTTGTTCAGCAGACGGTCCACCTCGTCGGGAGACATCCCCCGGCGCACCAGGTACAGCACCACACCGGGATCAATATCCCCGCAGCGGGTCCCCATGACCAAGCCCGCAAGCGGCGTCATTCCCATGCTGGTCTCCACCACCTTCCCTTCCGACACGGCGGCGACGCTGGCACCGTTTCCCAGGTGACAGGTTATCATCTTGAGGCGGTCCAATCGGGTACCCAGATACTCGGCCGTCGCCGTTGCCACGTACTTGTGCGACGTACCGTGAAAGCCGTACTTCCTTACACCGAATTTCTCGTAATAGTCGTAGGGTATCGCGTACAGGTAGGCGGCAGGCGGCAGGGAATGGTGAAACGCGGTGTCGAAAACCGCCACGTTGGGTATCCCGGGAAGTACCGATTCCACCGCTTCGATTCCCTTGAGATTCGGAGGATTGTGTAAGGGGGCCAGGACGGAAAACTCGCGGATGCTTGTCTTGACCTCTTCGGTAATGAGGGTCGAATCGTGATATTTCTCGCCGCCGTGCACCACCCGGTGACCGACTGCCTCGACTTCGGCAATGTTCTTGAGAACGCCGCGGGCGGCATCCACCAGCGTCTCGCATATCAGACGCATGGCCTCACCGTGGCTGCCTACGCTGACTTCCTCGTCGACGCGCCGGCCGTCGTGACGCACGAACCTCAGGCGGGGCGCCGGAAGACCTATGCGTTCCACGATTCCCCGCGCGAGCATCATCTCGTCCGCCATGGAAAAGACCATAAACTTGATTGAAGAGCTGCCCGCGTTGATCACCAGCACGATTTCCGGCCTTTTCACACAAATCCCCCTCTTCTGATCGTGAAGACCTCGGGTAAGCAGCCCCAGATGAGGATTACGAAATTCTTTCTAGCTCAGAAGCCACGATACTGCAAGTCATTTTACCCGCACAGGCACGCGCACCCCACGCCACTTCTCAGCATATCCGCGGCAGTTGTTCACCGCTCAACATGTCCAAGACCCGATACGTCCCCAGCACGCTGCGGACAACTACGCGTCCCCCCGTCACTTGTCCGGCCACCGAGCCCACCAGCCGGGCCCTCCGCCCCGCCGGATGTGACCGGATGGCTTCTACCGCCTGCTCTGCCCACCGGGCCGGCAGGATGACCACCATGGCCCCCTCGTTCGCCACGTAGAACGGGTCCAATCCTAGCAGCTCGCACGCCCCCCGGACTTCGTCACCAACGGGAACTCTCTCTTCCTCGAGCTCAATACGGATCCCCGCGAACGAGGCGATCTCATTCAATGCGCTGGCCAATCCTCCGCGGGTGAGGTCCCGCATGCAGTGCACTGTAATTCCCCGCCGGTAGATATCCTCCACTATCCCGTTCAGGGGAGCACAGTCGCTGGTGATCCGGGTCTCGAATGCGAATCCTTCACGGGCGGTCATCACCGCCACCCCGTGCCGGCCCAGGTCACCGGTGACGATTACCCGATCCCCCGGCTCGACTTTCTCCGGCCCCGGCTCTTCCCGGCCTTCGGGGATCACGCCCACCCCCGCGGTGATCACGTATAGGTTGTCTCCCTTGCCGCGTTCCACGACCTTGGTGTCGCCGGTTACCATCTCCACGCCCGCCTCTCGTGCGGCCGCCGCCATCGAGGCCGCCACACGCCGTAACGTTTCGACCGACACGCCTTCTTCGAGAATGAACGCCCCCGAAAGATACCGGGGCTGCGCCCCGCATACCGCCAGATCGTTCACCGTGCCGTTGACCGCCAGCATCCCAATGTCGCCCCCCGGAAAGAAAAGCGGCCTGACGACGTAGGCGTCCGTGGTGAAAGTCAACCGTCCCCCAGGCACATCCAGTACGGCCCCGTCCTTTCGGTGCCGGTCCCCACCACGCCAGAACAGTGGTGCAAACAGG
>DTYT01000068.1 GCA_012961745.1 Kiritimatiellia bacterium
AATACGATCCATCACCGCTGAACCGAAGTCAGGGAAGTATGCGCTGACACGAATGACCACCAGGGTCGCCGCCAGCAGCAGGGTCAGGCTCGCCAGCAGCCCTACCAGCTCGCGGTCACCTGAAACGGACGTGAGGTCCCGGCTCACGGTGGCTCGAATCAGGATGACCAGGCACAGTATTTCAACCACGATCTGCGTGATTGCGATGTCGGGAGCCCCCAGGAAAAGGAACACGATGGAAAGCAGGTAGCCCACCGCCCCCACGCTGACCACCGCCGCGAGGAGATTACGGGTCTCAATCGCGATCAGCGCTCCCCCGATCATCAGCAGAATGAGTCCGGCTGTAAGCTCTACGATCATCGCAGCACTACGAACATGATGCCCAGCAGTCCGGCGATCACCCACGAGACGTAGTTCAGCAGCACCCCGGTATGCGCCGCCCGGAGCATTTCCACAAAGTACCCGATCAGGCACAGGCCGATCGCGTACAAGTCAAATGCGCCTTGGCGAGCCCAAGCGTACACCCGTCCGAGTCCCGGCAAGCGCTCGATCTCGCGGTAGAAATCGACCCCGGTGACTTCCAGGTCCGGCGGGGACTCCCCCCCGACCCCGGAAACGTACGTCTGCGAAAGAATTTCACCGCCGATGTAAGTTCCGGTTCTCCGCACTCGGCCCCGCAACGTCAGCACATACACACCAAGACCCGCTGCCAGGGCGGCCAGCAGCATGAAGGTTGCCGGTCCCGCCGCCCACACGCCCGCTAGCTTCAAGGCGCCATCCACCGCCGGCCGGATGAGCAGCGGCAGCGAAATCCGATGCAGCCCCACCCCCAGACCCACGCAGAAGAGCGCCAGGACCAGCATAGGCAACCACATGGCCGCCGACGGCTCGCGCGGCTCCGCCGCTTCCACCTCCGCAGAAGCCTTCCGCAGGAAGGCTGCGTGCATGGCCTTCACAAAACTGGCCAGCGTGAGGGCCGAGCCGAGCATGGCGGCGGCCAGCCACACGATCCACAGCCGCCCTTCCCCTGCGGTCTGGATAATGCCCTGGTAGACCATCCATTTGGACGCGAAGCCGTTCAGGGGAGGAATTCCCGAGATCGCCATAGCCGCCACCAGGAAGCCGGCAAAGGTCAGCGGCATCACCCGCGCCAACCCGCCCAGCCGATCCAGATCGGTATGCCCGCACTCGGTTTCCACCGCCCCGGCCCCCAAGAACAGGCACGACTTGTAAATGGAATGGTTGAGCATGTGGAAGACTCCACCGGCAACCCCCACCACCGTCCCGGTCCCGATGCCCAGTACCATATATCCAACCTGGCTGACGGCGTGATAGGCCAGCAGCCGACGCAGATCGTGCTGGATGAGCGCCATCATCACCGCCGCTATTACGGTAACCGCCCCCAGAAACATGAGGCCCGTTCGCTCGCCCAGCCCAAGGGCGAAAATATGAATCGAGGCGCGTGCCAGCAGGTATATTCCCAGAAGCTTGTCCAGCGCCGCGGGCAGATACGCGGTGACCGGCACCAGCGCCCGCTCACCCACCTCCGGCAGCCAGGTGTGAAGGGGAAATGCACCTGCCTTGGCGAACGCCGCCGCGACGAACGTCCAGAAGGCGACACCCAGGGGGATCACCGCCGTGTTCAGTGCCTGCAGTTCGGACAACCGGGTACTGCCCGTGAGGATCCAGACGATGCCCACTCCCATCACCAGAAGGCTGTCGGTGGCCCCGACGATGATGAACGTCTTCTTGGCCGCCGATGCCGCCTGGGGCCCCGCCAGACCCACCATCAGGTAAAGCGTCAATCCCAGAATGCCCCAGAACACCAGAAGCAGCACAAGGTCATCGGCCAAAAAAGCACCCTCGGCAGCCCCCAGGGTCCACAGGAGATAAGTAAAGAACTTCCGCCCGCTGGCCCTCACCTTCAGATAGGAAAGGGAGTACAGCGAAATCAGGACCCCAAACACGGCCGACAGCAACGACCCGAGGCAGGCGAGGCCATCCGCCCGGAAGTGCAATATTCCCGGCCCGTTGTAAGTACGGGCATCCCCGGTCCACAACGGCCACACCGTCACCAGCACAAGCAAACTGGTTGAAAGGGCTACGAGCCCCCTCTCCCGGATCCATCGCTCCGGCAGGAAAACGCACACCACTGCGCCCAGGAAAGCAATGGTGATCGGCATCAACAGGGGCTCCAGCATCAGCTCCAGCATGTCAATCCTCCAACTTCAGCACGGGGCCCGCCCAACCCAGCTTCCGGCGCAACTGTTCAGTCTTCCGTTGCGAGGCCCTGATCAGCGCGGCGGCCCCCGAAATCCTCGTACCCCTCTGGGCGTCATACACCGCAATCCTCTCAGTGCAGCAGTAACACGGATCCACCGCGGCAAGGATGATCGCAGCGTCGGCGATGGTATGCCCGATCACCGCTTCCCGATCGGTGATCACGTTCATGAAACTGGGGGCCCGCACCTTGTGACGTATCGGCCGGTTGCCGCCGTCACTGCGCACGTAGTGGAAAACTTCGCCCCGCGGGGCTTCATAATGCCCGATTCCCTCGCCGGGGGGGACCTGCCGGGGGTTGGAGTCTATCGGTCCCGGAACCGTTTTCAAGCGTTCGAGACACTGTTCGATGATCCGGATGGATTGAAACATTTCACCGATGCGGACCATGATCTTGTCGTAGACGTCGCCCTTTTCCCCCAGGACCATTTCCCAATCCACCCGGTCATAGGCCGCGTGGGGATGGTCTTTTCTTACGTCTATCGCCACGCCGCTGGCACGCGCCGTCGGTCCCAGGGCACAATAGTCAATCACCTGCTCGCGGGTGAGCACGCCCACCCCTTTGGTCCTGGCATGGATCAAGGGATCATCCGCGATGGCGTCGCGCAGCATCTCCAGGGGCGCCTTCAATCGCCCCATCAATCCCACTACCGCCGGGATGTCGTCGGCAGGTATATCGCGCCTCACCCCGCCGGGCTTCATCATGGCGTAATGGTTCCGGTTACCCGTGATGAACTCGAGTA
>DTYT01000069.1 GCA_012961745.1 Kiritimatiellia bacterium
CCGCATCGGTCGGCGGCTGCCGCAGCAGGCACTCGTCCCAGACGGCCACGGCTTCATGGTCGACGATCACTGGATCCAAGCCGGTTGCCTGACGCGTCTGTTCCAGGAAATCCTTCAGATCTTTCCGGCGTACTACGGCCACCAGGATTTCTGCGGCGTCGGTGGTTCGACGCATTGAGGCGACCGCAAAAGCCGATTCCTCGACCGGGAACGGGATGTCAACGTCGAGCAACGCGGGCACCAGCCGTTGCAGTCGGCCGGTACGCAGGCGCGGAGCCTTCAGCACCCTGATGAGGCTACGGGAAGCGGGAAAGGCCACCGCGGTCAGCGCCGCGCCGCGTTGTACTTCATGCTTCACGGATTCGACGTCATCCAATGACACATACGACGGTTGCTGCTGGACGTTCTCGGCGGCGAGGCGGTTGCCTCGGCGCTGGAAGCACAGCAGCTGCCAGTGCTGGCGACGCTTCAGGACCGTGAAGCAGGCTTTCGGCTTCGGGACACCGATGATCATGGTCTCTCCTGCCAGCGGAGGAAGTGTATGCTATCTGCCTCCCGTTTGACTAGAGCGCTTATGCCGGCGGCCGCCGTGCCGCGGCTGGCGCGGGTCGTGATCTCCCAAAAGGAGCTCCGCGTAGCGAGATAGGGGCGGACGCGCTGGAAAGTTTCATCACCCAGCAAGAGGCGGATGGGTTCGGGGCTCCGGTATGGCCGGATCTGGCGGGATGCTGCGATACGCCGGGCGACATCCTGGCTGGAGAGGCCCAGTATGGCGGCGAGCACCGGCTGGGGAGCGGTATTGACGTTCACCGGCAGGGGCTGTTTGCGAGCAATAGGAATGAGACACAGGCAGCGGAGAGGGTCGGCCTGAAAAGCCTGCCGGGGAAAACTGCGCCGCCGAGGGGCAAAGTAACTTTTGGAGAAACCTTTGACCAGCAGCACCTCGTTCCACGAACGCAGAAAGGTGTCCGCGCAGCGGTAGGGCGGCTTCTGACGCAGGTACCGGTCGGATTCGTAGAAACCTTGATCGTCGGGGTCCACCCAATCCTTGAGGGCTTCGACCCGTTCCAGGGGTTGAAAATCTCCACAAAGAGTCAGCAGGTCGGCCAGGATTGCGGTGGGCGGGCGGATTCCCGCGGGAAGACGGCGTGCGGCGAGGTTGTTGAGATCGAAGCGGGCGCTCAGATCAGTGATCCGCGTGACCAGCGAAATGTCGTCAGGGGTCACCTCTTCATTCACCGGGAAATTGCCGCCAGGATAGCGCGAGATTAGGCGGGGCAGGTTCCCCGCCGCAGACCGGATCTTCCAGGCCGCCGCGACCAGCAGCCGCTCGCGCTCCAGGCGACGCGCCGCGGAACGCGCGTGGACATGGATGAGTGCAATGCTTGTGGTGGTAAGCAGCGCGAGTACCGCGGTAATAACCAGAACCAGGAGCAGCACGCCGCCCGAGCGGATAGTTTTCCGGCGATACGCAAGGGCAAGAATACGGTCGAGCAATCTGCCCCCCACCGAGCACAAACCCGAGACGACCATCAGGCCGCCGGAGAGTGTCCACCACGCAAGACGCACCGCGTGGTCGCGTGTCAGCAGGGAGCTCACAGCGACGGTCAGCGCCAGCAGGACACTCAATGCCGAGATCACCCGGCAGGTCGTCCTGGCCCGTTTCAGGCGTCTCCGCCTTCTGGCGTGCGACGGGGGCATGAGTGAAGCCGTGCTTACTTTGGAAATCCGGTGAGGGTATAATAGGTGCAGTTTTGGGTGTGTCGCGACCCAAAAGTGGACCCCGGAAGAGGAGGGATTCCCGGCGGGAAAGCCGGGATGAGGATGGTGGTTTCCGAGCAAGTGTGGGGTGAGGAGGCAAGACGATGATACCCGACCTGCAATCCAGCATACTGTGCGATGACGTACGGCAGGAGCGTAATGGCAAATTCATCTTGATCGGCCTGTTTGACGCCATAGCCGCGCGTCAGCTTCCGATCCGCTATCCCCGGTTGTTCATGGTCACCCGATGGTGCAGCGGTGAGGGGGAGTTCAAGCAGCGCACCCGCATCCTGGCGCCGGACCAGAGCGCGGTTGTCGCTGAAGGCCGCGATATACCTGTGCGATTGCCTTCCCCGGAAGCCACCGCCACCAACGTGGAGGTCTTCATGAACGTCGTTTTCAAGGAGGAGGGGACCCACTGGGTGGAAATACTATTGGATGGCGACCTGAAGTTGCGCTATCCGCTGCGTGTCACCCGGGCCAGTCGGTCGCCGGCATCCCAGGAGCCCGGGAGCACCGAGGGCTAGCACCAGCAATCACCCGCTCGATCACGCTGGGGAGATTCCCCGCCGGTTGGCTTTGCAGCGGCGCACGGTCAGTTGATGGTGCCGGAGTCGCTGCAGCCGCGCGAGTCCACCACGGTCACGGTCACCGACTGGCTGTTGGTCCCGGTATAGGTAAGGGTGTTGGACGGATCGGTTGTCGAGGAAGAGTCGAGGGTGGCCGGGCCGCTAACCGACCAGGTATAAGGTGCGGTCCCGTTGGCGGCACTGAGTGTAGTGCTTTGGCCGTTGGTCAGAGTCGTATCGGCAATAGTCAGAATCAGGTTGCAGGTGACATTGCTGGGAACCACGGCTTCGCCGTATACCACGGAATAAAGGGTATCCTCAATCCAAGTACCGCGCATCACCGCGGTGGATCCGTCCACACTGATGGTTCCGGCGATGGTCCCCTCATTACCGGCGGTGTTGATGCCCTCAATGGTGAACGAGGCTACGTTGCCATCCACCTGGTCTATGCGGCCTCTAAAGATGGACCCATTATTGTCGATACCTTCCAGCGCGTCACCATCCTGCCGGAGGTCCATCTGCTCGATCGGTTCCCCGGTGTTCTGGGCTACCAGGAGGGAACCCGCCGACGGATGGCGATAGACGCCCGCAACGTAGATGGGCACGTCGCGTTGCGCCTTCTCGGCGGAATCCACTTCACAGCCTGCGGCTACGATTCCCAATACGGCCGCCAGTGCTCCGCGACCCAGTCCCAGGCTGATCGGTTGCATCATGGGTTTCATATGGAGTGCAGCCTATTCTAGCGGATCAACCCTGCGGGGCAAGAAAAGTTCCGCATTTCAGACTGGCGGGGTTGGGGCGGCCGGGGGATAGTGGAAGCGTGCCACTGCCGTCGGATGATGCGGGTTAGCGTCTGCGCCGCCGAGGAGCTAAAATGCGCGGGCCGGAAAACGTTATGCACCCCCATCATATATTAAGAGTTCTGTTCACCGCCGACGACATTGCCGGACGGGTGGATGCCCTGGTTGGCGAGATCGGGCGCACGTGCGCGGCCGGCTCGCTGGTGCTGGTGGGAATTCTGCGCGGCAGTTTTATTTTCTTCGCCGACCTGGTGCGCGGACTTTTTTATCATCATCTGCATCCTCGCATCGACTTCACGCTTCTGCAGAGCTACGGGTCCGGGACGGAGTCGTCTGGAACGGTTGAGATAGAAAGAGACATATCCGTAGACGTACGCGGCACCGAGGTGGTCTTGGTGGACGATATCCTGGATACCGGACGCACACTCCACTTCGCCGTAGAACTTATGTATGCAAAGGGAGCGCGCTCGGTCAAGAGTTGCGTCCTACTGGATAAGCCGTCCCGCCGCGTGGCGCCCATCAGCGCCGACTTTGTCGGGTTCACCGTAGAGGACGTTTTCGTGGTCGGCTACGGGTTGGATTACGACAGTTACTACCGCGAGCTTCCCTACATTGCGGAGTTGACCTTCACCCACCCCGGAGCCGCCGGGGGCCAATAGGGGGGCAATGGCCGGTCCCCGGCTGGCTACCTGAGGACGTCTATCATGCTCTCGACGGTATCGCCCGGCCCGGGGCTCTCCCGGCGGGAGGGCGGCTGTTGCTCAGGGACCCGCCTGCGCGGGC
>DTYT01000070.1 GCA_012961745.1 Kiritimatiellia bacterium
GGGCACCGAGCCGCGGCGGTTGAGCAAGAATCCCTATGAGGATTCCGAGCCCTCGCTATGGAACGGTCTCGTGGCATGGCAGGGATTCGACGGCAACGATTTCGAAATCTTCCTGTACCGCGATGGAGGCGTGATACAGCTTACCACCAATGCCTATGACGATGTCTCTCCTAAAATCCGGGACGGCGTAACCTGCTGGGTAGGCTACTACGACAATTTCGATGGCGAGATATTCGTCTGGTCCCAGACGAATACCCTGATGCTAACCGATAACGACTACGACGATCGAGGGGTGGAGACTGCCGGCGGCCGGCTGGTGTGGGAAGCCCGTGACGGTGACCGCTCGCTGATCATGCTTGCAATCCCGGAAAACAGCCCGTGACGCGCCGCTTGAGAGACGAGCATCCGTAGCCGACCGCGGCTATCGCCGGTCATGTCCGGCGACCATTCGACGGTACAGTTGCAGGTAGGCGTGAGCCGTGCGCTCCCACGAAAACCGGGCGGCCCGCGCTCGCCCTCGAGCTATCAAGCGTTCCCGCTGGGTCGTATCTCGCAGCAGCAGGGAGATCGCTTCCGCGATACGGCGGGGATCGTGCGGATCTACCAGCAGGGCGGCGTCCCCCGCAATCTCGGGGATCGCCGTGAGACGGGATGCTACGACGGGTGTCCCGACCCGCATGGCTTCCAGAACCGGGATCCCGAAGCCCTCGTACAGCGATGGATAGACAAAGACCTCCGCCCGCGACATGAGCAGATCAAGCTCCTTCTCGCTGACGAACCCGGCGAACACCACCCGGGACCCGAGCTCCAGTCTCCGAACGACAGCGTCGCAGCGGGCTCTCATCTTGTCCTGATAGGCGGCACCCGAGACCGCTCCAGTGATCACCAGCTTCCCGTCGTAGTTCATCTCCCTGACCAGGATCGAGAAAGCTTGCAAAAGCGTGCCGGTGTTCTTCCGCTCGTGGATACCACCCGAATTCAGGATATATCCCCGTGAAATCCCGAGCCTGGTAGCCAGCCTTCGCCACTCGGGCTCATCGGCTGGGGCAGGGGATCGCAGCCCATTCGGTATTACGGTTATCTTCTCGAGAGATACCCCCGTCCGTTCGGCAATATCGCGTCGCGAGAATTCTGAGACGGTCGTGATATGGTGATTAAGCCGGCAGGCCAAACGAATCGCCGGCCGGTAAAGGAAGTGATTCCGCCACCAGCCCATGGCTTCCCGGAAGGTAAACGGGATGACGTCGTGGACCGTCAGCAGGCAGGGAACAGGGGGGCGAAAAGGGAAACTCCAGTTATAATAGAAGTGGATTAGGTCGGCCGACCGTTGCTCCGCAAGCCGGGCAAAGAAAAAGGTGTCCATCCACGCGTTACGCGCCGAAATCGCGTGCGATTTCACCCTTGCCGGGACGATCTCGATATTGCCGGACGTGTCTACCAGATCACCAACCGCCGCGGCCCGGACCTGCTTAACAACCAGAACGACATGATGCCCCTGTGCTGCTGCATGCTGCGAGATCTGCAACACTCCCTGCTCGACCCCACCGATGACACCGTCGAACTTGCGAAAATCCAGGATGATGCGCATGGATCACAGGCTTCCGATGATATCACTGATCGAAGCTTCTGCGACGCACGTGTACTGGTCAGCCGCTCCGTAATATACGCGTAACCGTCCATTTCTCTCGATTACCCCGTTGGAAAAGACCACATTGCCGAAGAAACCTTCAACCTCGTAGGGCTCCTCCGGGTAGAGCAGAGGTTCCCGGCCTCGCCGTACCACCTTCCACGGCTCCTCCAGATCAAGGAGGGCTCCCCAGAGCGAATAGAGACTGTCCTCTCCCTTTGCGTGATAGATGATGAGCCAGCCCTCTGGCGTCTTGATCGGAGGCGCCCCTCCACCGATCTTCATGCATTCCCACCGCGTGTCACGAGGCCGCAGGATGCAGCGATGATTTCCCCAATGTAGCAGATCCGGTGACTCAGCAAACCATATGGATGCCCGGCCGAACCCAGAATTGTTCGGCCGGTGCAACGCCATAAACTTGCCGCCTACTCTTTCAGGGAAAATCGCCACATCCTTGTTCTCCGGGTGGAAAATCAGTCCGAGGCGGCGGATGCTCTGGAAGTCCTCGGTGATAGCAAGGGCCGTGGCCCACGAATCCGGAGACACGGCGGTATAGGTCAGGTACCAACGGTTTTCGATGTTTACTGCGCGGGCATCTTCGACCCCATATATCTCCGATTCATTGCCCGCAAAAATGAAAGGACTGGGATCTACCCGGAAATCATAACCGTCAGGACTGCGCGCTATGCGGATGTGGCTCATAGTCGACAGGTAATCACGGCCGCGGTACCAGACCCCACGGGTATCCTTGAGCTTGAGGTCGGGATCATCGGCGTCTACTTCCAGGATCGCCGGGCAGGCGCCAACGGCTCCTAACCGGCACATCGGAGCCCGGACCTTCCCGGGTTTCTGTTCGCATCCCTCGGCGACTCTCAATAACAAGACCGTCTCCGTCCCGAGATCAACGGCACCGGGGTTGAAGGCACCTTGCACCACGTATCCCTCCAGGGAAGGCCGAACATCTCTGGGGCTGATAACCGGGTTTCCCGAGTAGCGTTTGAGTAGCGACATGAACTCCCCCCTGCCTTCACTCAGGGTCCTGCAGGTGTTTCACCCTGCCCCTGAAGACCCCTATTATGAGGTTAAAGAAACACGGCCCTATTGCATCGGCTCGGGTGCTGGAGCCTGCCGGGATTCCTCCTCGTCCGCCGCACTGCCCAGCAAACCTCCTGCCGCGGCGCCGGCCGCCGCACCAATCGCGGCTCCTTCCAGCCCGCGGCCCGATTGGTGACCGATGATACCTCCAGCGACGGCTCCCAGAATCCCACCGCTGACAGCTCCCTGCTTGGTGCGCACCGTGGACTGCTGGTTCGCACAACCCGCACCCATCCCGACCAGGAGCACCATGATCAAGACCAGTGACATAGTCCTCATTGCCTCTTCCTCCGCACTTCTTTCGCCATCTCTATCTCTATACAATTCTAGGCCTTTACGCCGTGAACTGCAAGGCTCCTGAGAGCCCCCCCGACCTGCCCCTGTGAGCAAATTGTGCTTGCCAGGACCGAACGAATGAATAGAGTGCCTCGGCATGAAGCCGATGTTGGAGGATATTTCTCTCCAGGTGGTGGAAGTGGGGGGATGCACATTGCATGCCCTGCGCTTCATCCTGCAGGGAGTCCCGTGCGTTCTGTCGGCCGGCGAAACCGGGTTTGTGGGCTGCGGAGCTTTTGACATCCACACTTTCGGCCGTCTCGGCGTTCCGGCGGCCAAGGTCACAGGAGTCTCAGCCGTCGAAGATCTGCTTGCGGCGGTTATCGCCGAAAGTAATGAGCCTGCACGGGAACGGGGAATTCGGGAAGGGATGCCGGTGACGACGGTGGTGCGGCTCCTTTAGCTCGGGAATCGCAAGGTGTCTCAAGGAGGCTCAAGTCCATGAAAGTGTTCGTACCGCGTGAGACCGACCCCATTGAGACACGTGTGGCTCTTCTTCCGGAGCACGTCCGCCATCTCAAGGATTTGGGATGCGAGGTCCATGTGGAGTCCGGGCTGGGGGAAAGGATTCCGGTGCCGGATGGGGCCTACGAGGCGGCGGGGGCGGTCGTTACTCCACACCGACGCGAGGGATATGAACGTGCCGACGTGATCTTCCGGGTGAGGGTCTCTGATAAGCAGGAGATCTCGCGCATGAAGCAGGGTGCCTTGCATATCAGTTTTTTCGACCCCTTCCTCCATCCGGATCTGGTAGATTCCTTCGTCCGGGCGCGTGTCACGGCGGTTTCCATGGAGCTGATCCCGCGCATCACTTCTGCACAGAAGATGGACGCCTTGAGCTCACAGGCCAGTCTCGCCGGGTACGTGGCGGTGATTCTGGCTGCTGAACGTATCAATCGCGTGTTTCCGATGATGATGACACCCGCCGGTACTCTGGCCGCGGTGCGCGTGCTGGTAGTCGGGGCCGGCGTGGCCGGGCTGCAGGCTATCGCCACGGCGCGTCGCCTCGGGGCGCGGGTGGAGGCGTATGACGTACGCCCGGAAGTCGAAGAACAGGTCAGATCGCTGGGGGCCCGCTTTCTCAAGATCGAGGTGGGCCAAGTGGAAAGCACCTCCGACGGCTACGCGAAGCAGCTCACCGAGGAGCAACTGCAACGACAGCGTGAGGCTATGAAACGTTTTTGTTCTCAGGCGGACGTTCTGATAACCACGGCACAGGTGTTCGGCCGGCGGGCGCCGCTGTTAGTCACGGATGAGATGCTGCAAGTCATGAGACCGGGCAGCATCGTAGTAGATCTGGCAGTGGAAAGCGGGGGTAACGTGGCGGGAATCGAACCGGGAAAGGAAGTGGAGAAAGACGGGGTGCTGCTGTTAGGGTTACGGAATCTACCGGGACGCGTACCGTTCCACGCCTCACAGGTCTATGGCAGCAACCTCTCGGCAATGCTGGGACACCTGTACGACGAGGAAAAGGGTGTCTTGAGGATTGATCTTCGGGACCAGATCACCGGGCGCTGTGTGGTGACTCATGAAGGCCAGCCGATCAATCCTCTGCTCAAGGAGGGATGATACCATGATGGTCATGCTGCTTTTCATCTTTGTACTGGCGATGTTTCTGGGATTCGAGCTGATTTCCAAGGTGCCGTCACAGCTGCACACCCCGCTCATGTCGGGATCCAACGCCATTTCCGGAATCACGATAGTGGGAGCAATAATCGCGGCCGGCCGGGGTGATACGGCCTTCACCGTGATTCTGGGGACGTTGGCGGTGTGCCTGGCAACCATCAACGTGATCGGCGGATACGTGGTCACCGACCGCATGCTGGGCATGTTCCGGCATGGTGGACGCCGCAAATGAACAACGCTGCCCACATCGAAATTGCCTATATCACTGCAGCGGTGCTGTTCTGCTTCGGCATCAAGATGCTGAGCTCTCCGAAGACCGCCCGCAAGGGGAACTTGGTCTCGGCCTTCGGTATGTTGCTCGCGGTAGGGGCCACGCTCCTCTACAAGGGGCTGGATCTCCGGTGGATTGGCGTGGGGATGGCGCTGGGCGGGATCGGGGGTGTACTGGCGGCCCGGTTGGTGCAAATGACCGCCATGCCACAGATGGTGGCGGTCTTCAACGGGTTTGGAGGGGCGGCGAGCCTGCTGGTGGCATGGTCCGAGTATCACATCAGACATCCGGAGCGAATGGGCCTTATGCCGATTGCCGTAGCCGCGACGGTGATCATCGGTGCGGTTACTTTTACCGGCAGTATGATCGCATATGCCAAGCTGGCGGAACGGATCCCTTCAAGGCCGATTCTTTTCCCTCATCAGCATCCTATCAACGCTGCGCTGGGGATCACCGCAGTGGGTTGTACAGCCGTGTTTCTGATGTCACCCGCTTCCCACTACGCTCTCTTTCTGTTCGTAATGCTCACGGCACTGGTTTTGGGAGTCCTGCTAGTGATACCCATCGGCGGTGCCGATATGCCGGTCGTGATCTGCCTGCTGAACAGCTATTCGGGACTGGCTGCCGCGGCGGCCGGTTTTGTAATTCTCAATAATGTCCTCATCGTTTCGGGAGCCCTAGTAGGGGCCAGCGGCATCATTCTGACCAGAATCATGTGCAAGGCTATGAACCGTTCACTTGCCAACGTCCTGTTCGGTGGATTCGGGGCGCTGCGACAGGGCAAGAAAGGATACCACGGTGAGGCGAGGTCTCTGTCGGTAGAAGATGCTTATTATCTCCTTGAGGCTGCGCGATCGGTGGTATTCGTTCCCGGTTACGGGATGGCTGCAGCCCAGGCACAGCATGTCGTACGCGAGCTGGGGGAACTGCTTGAATCCAATGGAGCTGAGGTAAAGTACTGCATCCACCCCGTGGCCGGCCGAATGCCCGGCCACATGAACGTGCTGCTGGCTGAAGCCAATGTGCCGTACGAGAAGCTCGTAGAGCCACCGGATGTGAATCCGATAATGGATACCGTGGACGTTGCGGTAGTGATCGGGGCGAACGACGTGGTCAACCCTGCCGCACGCGATGAGCCGAGCAGCCCCCTGTACGGCATGCCGATCATTGAAGTCGATCGTGCGCGAACGTGTGTGGTGATCAAACGCTCCTTGAATCCGGGGTTCGCTGGTGTCGACAATCCCTTGTTCTTCAAGCCCAATACCCGCATGCTCTTCGGGGACGCAAAGCAAGTAGTCTCATCTTTGGTGGCGGAGTTCAAGGAAGCGACTTGATCGCGGGCTTCATCCCGCGACCCGGCGGGCGCCGGCTACAGCGGGGGATCAGCCTTGATAGTTGGAGGCGCCGCACCGCACCCGGGGATGCGGGGGATATGTACTTGGGCGTTCCACCGGGAATACTCAATGCCAGCTCGGCCCGCTTGTTTCCCGAGTTATCACCGCTGCGGAGATTGGACTCCAGCTGGCAGCTGCGCCGCGAGGGCCGCGGCAATGCGGAATATGTCCGGGTCATCGGGCGCAAGTAGCCGAGCCTTCCGAATCTGGGAAAACGCCAAATCGGCGCGCCCTTGAAGGTAAAGCGCCACCGCGAGGTTCGCATGCGCCGCTGCAGAGTCAGGCCTCAGGCGTACCGCTTCCGCCAGCAGGACTACCGCACCATCCGTATCGCCCCGCATGGCCCGCACAATCGCCTCGTTGACGGCAGCCGACACTTCCAGTGGATTGAGATTCCTGGCGCCGCGGAATAATTCTTCGGCCCGCACAAGGTCCCCCCGATGT
The DNA here is from genome assembly GCA_012961745.1 of Kiritimatiellia bacterium. GTDB lineage: Bacteria > Verrucomicrobiota > Kiritimatiellia > B70-G9 > B70-G9 > B70-G9. Next base: position 6,794 of record DTYT01000070.1, read on the forward strand.
TTGCTGTGCAGTCCGAGCCAAATTCGGGCGCGCACGCTTTCCGGCTCGTGGGCCAGCGTTCGGGTCCAGAGCGTGGGGCCGTCACGGTAATCCCGCAGCCGGAAAAGACTGATGGAACCCAGCAGGATAAGGAGGCCGGGCAGTGCGATTCGAATCCTCCGCCAGAGGCTTTTCCTGCCGATTGTCCAGCCGATCGCCCCAGCCGCCAGAAGCGCGTAGCCGGCGGTCATGGCATAGGCGTAGCGCTCTGCAAAAGGATTGAACAGCGGCACAACATTCGATACCGGCATCCAAGTGGTGAGGATCCACAGGCATCCCAACGAAATCACCGGATTTGCATTCCGGAAGGCCCAGGCGCCGACAGCCACCAGGGCAAGCGATGCCATGCCCACGTAGAGCCTGACGTCGTGTAACCCGACTACCGGGGAGACGACGTGATCGATGGCCAGCGGATAGGGAACTACGAGCATCTTCAGATATCGTGCAAACAGCCACGGAGCGGTGAGGAAATTCGCCGGTGGTCTCAGGGCAAAAGGGGCGAATCTCGTGTCCACAGCTTGGATGGAAGCGGCGGGGTATCCCGCCGGCGGCTTACCGAGGCAAAGAAATATGTACCCTGCCGCCAGAACAACCAGCATCCCCAACAGCAGTACGCCCAACGCTCTGTGCGGTCGCAGGGCAGGAAACAGAAGCCACAGCACTGCAACCAATACCGGCACTATGAGAGCCGACTCTTTGGAACCCATACCCAGGACCAGAAGAACGGGGAGGCAGAGCATGCCAAGGCACCGATTCCTTCCGGTTCCGGAAACTACGCAGGCGCACAGCATTGCTGCCAGGAGAAAAAAGGTCAAAAGGATGTCAGGGCGAAAGGCGGCGATGTGAACCGCCTCGCTATTCACGGGATGCCACGAGAATACCAGTGCACCAATCAAGGCCGCCACCCGCGCGGATTCGCGGTTCGTACCGGCCAATCGGAGGAGCTTTTCGAGAAACAGAAAAAGCAAGGAGACCACCGCGACATGGATGATGAGATTGCTCAGGCGCCAGCCGTCTGGAAGGGAGTCCCACAAGAGGTGATCAAGCAGGTAGGTCGCCAGGACAACGGGCCGCCGGCCGTTGATTATCGAACCATCGGTAAGCGTCTGGAGGCGAATCAAGCGCCGGATAGCGTCGCGCTCTTCAAGAAACCGGTTCTCCTGGATCTGGCCGATTTCATCGTAAACGAATTCGTATCCCAGGCTGCCGACATATACCAGCAGGGTCAGGAAAGCTAACCCTCCCAGGCATACCCCCCGCCGGCGCACGTATCTGGCCAGTGACGGACTTGCCGTTGGACTGTGCCCGGGGTAACGGTCGATCATCCGACTTCCCACCCGGTGATCCTGATCTCCAGGTTCTTTTACCTTACACGATCCGCCGGGGGCAAACATCTCCGTACTTCGCGTACCGCATGGCACCCGGCCGGAAGAGGGCTTGTCATTGCTCAATCGGGGCGATTACTATTCAGCGTCTATTGGGCGGGCCTTGAAGTGGGCGACAGGTTCAAAGGTTCGAGTGTTTTCGTAACGGGTGGGGCGGGCTTCATCGGGTCGAACTGGATCCGCTACCTGCTGGAGCAAACCGAGGCCCGTGTCACGGTGTACGACAATTTCAGCACGGGGCGGTCCCGCCATCTGCGGCAATGGAAAGATAACCCGCGCCTGAGAGTGATTGTCGGTGACGTCCGCGAGTTCGGCTCGCTTCGCAGGGCCATGGAAGGACACCGCTGGGTGTTCCATTTGGCCGCGAATTCCGACATTGCACGCGCGGCGGGAGATCCGGCGATTGATTTCTGGAACGGAACTTATCTGACGCACAACGTACTGGAGGCGATGCGGGAGGTGGAAGCGGAGCGGATATTCTATTCGTCGGGCAGCGGGGTATATGGCGATGTTGAACCCGAACCGATTCCGGAGGAGTATCCCCGAATGATTCCAATCTCTACGTATGGGGCAAGCAAACTCGCCAGCGAGGCGTTGATCAGCGCCTACTGCCACTTGTTCGGTATACGCGGAACGGTCTGCCGGTTCGCCAACATAGTGGGTCCTCATCAGACGCATGGCGTGGTATACGACTTTGTACGCCGTCTATTGAAGAATCCCGATAAGTTGCTGATCTTCGGGACGGCCGACAAAGTAAACCGTACCTACACGTGGACGACGCGGTGGGCGCCTTGGCTCTCCTGGCCGAGGCACAAGTGAAGGGCTACGATGTGTTCAATGTGGGCACGGACGATCTCCTGACCGTCAGGGAGATTGCCGATCTTGTCGTTTCAAGGATGGGGATTGACGAAGTCAAATACGAGTTTACCGGTGGCACGCGGGGATGGAAGGCCGACGTTCCGGTATACCGACTGGATACCACGCGCATCCGCAACCTGGGATGGTGCAACCGACGGTCCTCTCGCCAGGCCGTGGAAGCAGCCGTGGAGTCGATTCTCGCTGAGGCACAGGAGGAGGTGGCACAATGAGGGTGGGGATAATCGGTTCCGGTCTGCAATGCCATCGCCGCGCACCCGTAGTGCGCGAATGGCCCGGCACTGAGCTTGCGGTGATCGCCAGCCGCCACCGGGACCATGCCAGACGCGCCGCGGAGCGGTTCCAATGTCGATGGACGGACGACTGGCATTCCGTGATAGCCGACGACAGCATAGACATAGTTCTAGTATGCACGCCGCCATATGTGCACGCGGAGATGAGCATCTCCGCTCTGGAAGCCGGCAAGCACGTCCTCTGCGAGAAGCCCTTGACGCGCACCCTGGACGAAGCCCGGTACATGTTGGAAGCTTGGAGGAAGTCGGGCAAGGTTCTGAAGTGCGGGTTCAATCACCGGCATCATCCCGCAATATGGGAAGCAAAAAAAATGGTGGATGCCGGACGGATCGGCAGACCTGTCGCGGGGCGATGTCGCTACGGCATCTGCGGCCGGCCGGATTACGAAAAGGAATGGCGGGCGGATCCGCAGCAAGCCGCGGGGGGACAATTTATAGAGCAGGGTATCCACGCTATTGATCTTTTCCGGTGGTTCCTGGGTGAAGTAAGCGAGGTAAGCTGCATGACGGCCATCCACTACTTCCATCGCCAGCCCTTGGAGGACAATGGAATGGCCCTGCTCAGATTCCGCAGCGGAGCCACGGCCCTCATGCATACCAGTCTGACGCAATGGAAGAATCTCTTCAGTTTCGAGATCCTCGGCGAGGACGGATATGTCGCCGTGGAGGGGCTGGGCGCCAGCTACGGGACCGAACACCTGATTGTGGGCCGGCGTGACTTTACCGGGCCGTTCCAAGATCTGGTTACAGAGTATAGAGGTGCGGACCGTTCATGGCGGGAGGAGTGGAAGGAATTCATGGCAGCCGTGGAGGAGGGCCGGGAGCCGATCGGAAGCGGACGGGATGGACTGGCAGCCATGAAGATCGCCCTGGCCGCATACCAGGCCGAAGAACGTAAGACCGTCATACAACTTTAGGGGTAGATGAATCTCGGCCCGGCATGCGACCGGAGACGGAAGAACGCCGCCATGACAGTTCTTGTAACAGGCGCCGGCGGATTCATCGGACGTTGGCTTCTGGATGTCCTACGGCGGCGGAACGTTCGAATAGTGGCCTGTTTCCACCACCGCAGTCAGGCTCCCGTTTCGGCCGCGGGCGTGGAATACGCGCGTGGCGATATTACGGATCGCGCCTGGGTGGCGAAGGTTTTGGACCGCTATCGGCCTGATAGAATCGTCCACCTCGCCGCGCGCAGTCTTGTAGGGCCATCGTGGGAGAATCCCCGGGACACGTGCCGTGTCAATGTGCTGGGAACCGTGAACCTGCTGGAGGAGCTGAGGAATATTGGTTTTGGGGGGCGGTTACTGTTGGCCTGCTCGAGCGCGGAATATGCGGCACCCGATCCTCCACGTCCCCTACTGGAAAGCGACCGTCTCTGGCCGGCCAGTATCTATGGGATGAGCAAGCTGTTGGCCGACCAGATGGCGCAAATATACGGATCCCGCTATGGTTTGGACATCCTCCGCGTGCGCCCCTTTTTTTTGATCGGACCCGGCAAGAGAGGTGATGTCGCCTCTGATTTCGCCCAAGGTATCGTGAGCATAGAAAGGGGATTGTCCCGGCGACTCTTGGTCGGGAACCTGCATCCGGTAAGGGATTTCTTGGATGTGCGGGACGGAGTAGAAGGGTTGGTAACGTGTCTTGATCGGGGGGTGAGCGGGCAAGTATACAATATTTGCTCCGGACGCGGTGTACCGGTGCAGGAACTCTTGGGGGAGTTCATTGCGCAGGCGCGCTCTCCGGTGGAAGTGGTGGGCGATCCATCCAGAGTGAGGTCACACGATGAGCCGTACAAGGTGGGCGATCCGTCTCGCATTCGTTCTTTGGGGTGGAGCCCCCACTATACACTGGAACAGAGCGTGGCTGCGATTCTCGAGTACTGGAGGGCTCAACCGGTTGACCAGCTACGCGAACAGGGCTGACCGGGACATCCAGGTAGTGATTCTGGCCGGCGGGTTGGGTACCCGTGTAAGTCACTTATGGCCCGGGAAGCCCAAATCCCTCATACCAGTTGCCGGGCAACCATTCATTGGTCATCAGTTGCGACTGCTTGCCGCCAACGGGCTGCACCGCGTCACCTTGTGCATCGGTTTCGGTGCCGAAGCGGTGCAGGAGTATGTCGGAGATGGGAGACGGTGGGATATGGAGGTGACCTACTCCCACGAGGATTCTGAAGATCTGGCAGGAACCGGTGGTGCTCTGGTACGGGCGCTGCCCCTGCTGAACGGGCATTTCTTGGTTATCTATGGCGACGCCTATCTGCCGGTCGACTACAAGGCGGCGATTGGCGCCTTCCTCTCACAGCCACTTCCCGCGATGATGTGCGTATTCCGAAACCGGAATCGCTGGGACCGAAGCAACGCGGAAGTCCGTGAAGGTAAGGTGGTACGTTACTCCAAGCAGGGGACCGCCGACCAGTTCGAATTCATCGACTACGGGATGAACTTCTTCCGGCGCAGCGTCATTGAAAGCTACCGGAACTGCCCGCAGCCTTTCGACCTGGCGCTGATTCAATCAGACCTGGCTCGCCAGGGTAAGCTGGCCGCGTATGAAGTTTTCACTCGTTTCTATGAAATCGGCAGCCCGGAAGGAGTGGAACAGCTCGAATGGTACCTGTCAGACAGAAGAACGGAAGAATAGAGGGTCCCAGGTTACTTGAAGACCGATACAGAAGAATTTTCGTGTCGGGGGGCGCGGGGTTTATCGGCAGTCATCTCGTGGACATTCTGGTATCGCAGGGATACGAAGTCACCGCTTACGACAATCTATCTAATGGAAGAATGGAATTCATCGAGCGAAATGTTGGAAAGCCGAACTTTACGTTCATCCGGGCGGATATGCTTGACCGGGCGCGGCTCATCGAGGCCGTGCGGGGACACGACTTGGTCTGGCATCTGGCGGCCAATACCGACATTATCGGTTCCCATGAGCGGCCGGTACGGGATCTCCGCGATTGTGTCGAAGCTACTTTCAACATGGTCGAGGCCATGCGGCAGTGCGGAATCCGGGATATAGTTTTCTCCTCCACCGGGGCGGTGTACGGCTCACTGTGTGAGGAGCGCGCTGTCTCGGAAGACGCCGGACCGCTCTGCCCGATCTCGGGGTACGCAGCGGGGAAGATAGGCAGTGAAGCATTCATCTGCTGTTACTGCCATATGTATGGACTCAGAGGCCGCATCTTTCGGTTCGGAAATGTGATTGGCGCCCGAATGACGCATGGTGTGATCTATGATTTCATCAACCGACTCCGGGAAAGTCCTCATAGGCTGCTCATCCGGGGGGACGGACGCCAAGAGAAAAACTACTTTCTAGTGGAAGAATGTATCGAGGGCATGGCGTTCGGCCTGCTGAATGCGGAGCTCGACGAGGGAAATCCATGCGAAATCTTCAATCTGGGTACCGACAGCGTAACGCCGGTAACGAAAATCGCCCAGATAGTAACCGAGGAAATGGGCTTGAAAAATACGCGCATCGTGATCGAAGGTACCCCTCGCGCCTGGCCCGGGGACCAACCCCGTGTCCATATCACGGTGGAAAAGATCAACCGCCTGGGTTGGAAGGCACGCTTAAGCTCGGACGAAGCCGTTCGGACAGCGGTTCGTCGTATGTTGGGAAAGGAGCAGGGTTGACATAGAAGTGAGAAGATACATATCCGGGAAGAAACCGGGAAAGGAACCGGCCCCGGGATGTCCGGCCGAGACCATCACGGTCATAGGTCTGTGGCATCAGGGAATAGTCGGGGCCGCCTGCCTTGCAGATGCCGGCTTTGATGTCATCGCCGGTGACGCGGATTCGGCGCGCGTCAAGGAACTCCGCCGCAGGAGCCCGCCGGTGTACGAGCCCGGCTTAGTAGAGTTGATCGATGCGGGATTGGCACGCGGCAAGTTGCGTTTCACATCCGACCTGGAGCGAGCCGTCCGTGGAAGCACACAGGTATGGCTCATGCACGACACACCGGTTGACGAAGATGACAACCCGGATGTAGGCCGTCTGGTGAGTGATCTGCACAGGATTATCGCCGGTCTGCCGGATGAGGTGCCGATCCTGGTAACCGCTCAGGTGCCCGTGGGAACGTGCGGGATGCTGGAAGCGGAAATCCGCCGCCGGCGGCCGGGATTGCAGGCGGGAATTGCCTATTCTCCTGAGAACCTCCGCCTTGGGCGGGCAATCGAAAGATTTCGCAATCCGGCGCTTCCCGTGATCGGCACAGACCATGATTGGGTTTTCGACCGCGTGTCGGGAGTACTAGGGGTATTTCACCA
>DTYT01000071.1 GCA_012961745.1 Kiritimatiellia bacterium
CGCCACCTGCGGTGGCCTTGCCATCTTCCCAACCCAGGCTGACCAAGTGCGGGGAACCGGGCCGGACGGACTCCGCCGTGCGTACCCCGCCCTTGCCCCCGGACCACCAGCCCATGTCTTCGCGAAACCCCACCCAGAGCAACACCGCCACGATGACCAGAAACAAGCCCAGAGCGAATTCCTTGTTGATCAAGGACCCATCCTCAGACGATCCGGCTTCCACGTACGAGGCCTCCGAGTCCCCCAATCCCGTGCCAGCCGATAGCGGCAGCGGCATAGCGGTCACGACCAGCGCGACCGCAAGCCATAACGCGATGGTGACCTTCAATGCCGGTCTCCTTTCTCCTGCTGCACCGGCAGTTCCACGATGCCCTTGAAGACATACTCCGCGGGTCCCGACAGGCGAACCCTGGAAAAACTCTCTCCACTGACCTCGAAAACCACCTTCAGGCGATCCCCCCCCGCGGATACAACGGTTACCGGCGACGTGACCAGCCCAAGCCGGGCGGCCACCAGTGCCGCCGCGGTTATCCCGGTACCGCATGCCGGTGTTTCCGCTTCCACCCCGCGTTCGTAGGTTCGGACGTGCAGTTCGCTGCCCACCACGGCTGCAAAGTCAACGTTCACGCCCGCGGGAGCGAATTCGGGATGCCGGCGGATCTCACGCCCCAGTCCCACCACGTCGACATGGGAAAGCCCGCGTACCATCAATACTGCATGAGGCACGCCCGTGTCAACGTAATGATATTCCACCGTGCGGTCTCCGGTCCGGAGACTCTGTCCCATCCGCCACCCGCGAGGCGGGGTAAGTTCCACCTCGATTCCTCCATCCAAGACTTCCGCCCCCAGGGTGCCGGCCCGCGTTTCGATTCGCATCTTCCGCGGAGCTATTCGCAGATCATAGGCCAGCCGGGCAATGCAGCGGGCGCCATTGCCGCACATATCCACCTCGCTGCCGTCAGGGTTGATGAAACGCATCCGGAGATGTGCGCCCGGTCTCCGTGCCAGCTGTATCAGCAGAATCCCTTCGCAACCGATTCCGACGTGCCGGTCGCAAAGCCGGCGGATCCATTCCCGGTTCTCGAGCGGAAATATCCCGCGCCGATCATCTACCAGGACAAAATCGTTCCGGGCTCCGTGCATCTTCCAGAAAGTTGTTTCCATTGGGATAATCCTTGCTTAAGATCCTGGATCTGCCTCCAATGTAGGACAACCATGGGCGACTCCAAGTCAAAACTCGCCGCGATGATCAATGCCGCGGCCCTCGCCCTGCTGTGGTGTGCCGGCTGTAGGACACCTCCTGCGGCCGGGAGGGATTCATTGCCGTCCGCGGGCCAACCAACCCAGACAGGCGGCGGCGCGGGCATCCCGCCCGCCGGCTACCAGATCGTGATTCCTTCACGGGGCGGGCTGGCGGATGCGGTATTCACTTGGCAGTCGGTGATTTTCGGACCGTCCCCTACGGCGGAATCCGTGGCCCGCACCATGCGGGAGGCTGCTGCCCGGGATACGGTCCTACTCATCCGGGGGGATAATCCGCGGAAAACCTTCCGGGTCCTCTACGACGCTCTCCGGCTGAACCGTTCCCAAAGCCTGCCGCGGGAGATCATTTGGGTCGCACCGGTCACGTTCGCGGACAAGGTAGGCTTCTTGCACCGTCGCTTCGGCGTGGAAATCCGCCTGGTCCCGCCCACCTCGTGAAGTCCCACCGGTCGTACGGAATCAAACCGCCAGGGAGGTCTTCCGCCGGCAGCGCGGGCAGGCGATACTCACCCGCTGTTGGCGCAGTACGTCTTGCGATGAAGACTTCACACCGGGCTCTACTACTTTCAGCTCCCGCCCGCCCACCAGCACAAGCGTCGGATTCCCGTAGGCCAGCGGGCCCAGCTTCTTCACCAGCCATCTCAACTGATCCAGAGGGGCAATGACCGCCGAGCATACTTCGCAGATCACCAGTTCCTTCTCGATC
>DTYT01000072.1 GCA_012961745.1 Kiritimatiellia bacterium
ATAAACCCAAATGCTGAAACTGAAGCTGAAGCTGTAGACCGGAGGATTAAACGAGGCGAAAAAGTCGGGAGGCTGGCTGGGCTCGCGATCGGGATCAAGTCCAACTTAAACGTCACGGGGCTGCGGGCGACCTGCGCCTCGCGTACGCTTGAGAACCATGTTTCTACCTATGATGCCGAAGTCATCAAGCGCATTCGAGCCGAGAATGGCATCATAATTGGTATGACAAACATGGACGAGTTCGCCTGCGGCTCCAGCGGCGAAACGAGCGCCTTCGGACCAACGGATAACCCCGCTGCTTCAGGCCGTATCCCGGGTGGGTCCAGCAGCGGATCAGCGGCGGCAATTGCGGCAGAGATGTGCGACCTCTGCTTGGGTACCGACACCGGTGGCTCAATCCGCAATCCGGCCAGTCACTGCGGCGTGGTCGGGGTCAAGCCCACCTATGGTTTGGTCCCGAGGCAGGGGTTGATTGACTTGGGGATGAGCTTGGACCAAGTCGGGCCTCTGGCGCCAGATGTCCAGGGTGCGGCCCTCCTGCTTGAAACGATCGCGGGCAAGACCGCTAACGAATGCGTTATGCTCGATGTCGAACGGGTGCGCTACCTGGATCAGCTCGAGAACTGTGAAATCAGGGGTATGCGGATCGGGACAAGTCCTAAATTTGCCGAACTCACGGACCCAGCGGTCATGAACATCATCGACAAAGCGGTCGAAAAGTTGCGGGACCTGGGGGCGAAAATCATCAAGGTCGATTTGCCGAACCTGGAGCACGGTCTCCCGGCATACTATCTCATAGTTTCCGTTGAGTTCTTCTCCGCCACTCGAAAATTCGACGGAAGAAGGTATGGTGAACGAATAGAGGAGGTGTGCGGCGAGGAAGTGCTGCGCCGTATCTTGCGGGGACAATACATCAGCAGAAAGGAGTACAGGGGGAAGTACTACCGGCGCGCGCTCCAGGTCCGGACACTGATAAGGCAGGAGTTGATGTCGGCGCTCAAACGGGCCGACGTGATTGTCGGGCCAACCGTTCCTAAACTCCCACACAAACTCGGTACAAAGCTCACCCCCATGGAGATGTACAGCTATGATTACCTCACCATCCCGGCCAACCTCGCGGGAATCTGCGGGGGGGTGATCAAGGCAGGCGAAATCGGCGGCGTCCCTGTGGGGCTCCAAATCCAAGGTAAGGCTTCAGGGGAACTCGAGGTACTCAAGGTGATGCGGGTACTGGAGGCCGCGGCATGAAGGTTGAGATCGGGTTCGAGACCCACCTGCAGATGTCCACCGAACGGAAGATGTATTGTAACTGCCCCACCAATTACCAAGACGTCCCACCCAACACAAACATTTGTCCAATCTGCGTCGGAATGCCCGGAGCGAAACCGCTTCCACCTAACGAACGTGCAGTCGACGCGGCAATAGAGATAGCGCTCATGATCGGGTGCAGGATCCTCACCGACAAAACCATATTTATCCAGCGGAAACATTACGACTACCCTGATCTTCCTTCTGGATATCAGCGTACGAGCCTGCCTATCGCGCGCGATGGGGAACTGCAAGGTGTGCGGATTCGGGAAATACACCTGGAGGAGGACCCAGGACAGTATGACCCAGTAGCCGGGGCGGTCGACTACAACCGCTCCGCCCCCTTATCGTACTCTCTCCCGGCGAGCGAGCCGTACGCCCTCACGTCCGCGAAGCCGGCGGCGCGGAGGATCCCGGTCAGCCGGTCGGCGGTGTACATCCTGACCGATTCCCGGTACGCCCTCTCGCCTCCGTCGGGGAGGATGATCCGGACCTCCTTTTCCACCCGTTCTCCGTCCGGCGAGATCCGGC
>DTYT01000073.1 GCA_012961745.1 Kiritimatiellia bacterium
GGTGGCGAACCCATGAAGAATCTCGGCCTTGAAGACGAAGGTGCAAGCGTGGCAGACTCTCCTGGGGGATCCCATTCAGGCGGGATGTGCCGGTGACTGGTGCGGTTGCGAACGTTGCTGCAAGAAGGAATACCAGCCTTAATGAGGTCCATGTGGCGAGCGCCAGCCTGATGACCCGTTGGAGCGCAGTCGTATTCCTCGCCCGGGGCTCGGGACTCGCGTTGCTTTTGTGCTGCGGATCTGGGCGAAGGGTTTGCACCGTATGAACACGGAGGTGGACAACGGGGAAGGTGGGCGGACTTTACTGGTTCTGGCGGCCGGCTTGGGGAAGCGCTTCGGGGGGCTCAAGCAGATCGCGGGGGTAGGGCCGTCGGGGGAAGCCATCATGGAGTATTCCCTCTACGACGCGCGGCGCGTGGGATTCGGGAGGGTGGTCTTCGTGATCCGGCCGGAGATGGAGGCGGACTTCAGGAAAGTCATCCTTTCGCGGGTTCGGGCGGTGATGGGGACGGCGGTGGTCCTGCAGAGGATTGAGGATGTGCCGGTACGGGGAGGCGTGGGTGGGGAGCGGGAGAAGCCATGGGGAACCGGGCATGCGGTATGGGCCGCCCGCAAGGCAGTACGCGGGCCGTTCGGGGTGATCAATGCGGATGATTTTTACGGGCCGCGCTCGTTTGATGTGCTAGCCGATCTCCTCACGGCGACGCATGCCGGGCGGAGGGCCTACGGCATGGTATGCTTCCGGCTGGGTCAGACGCTCTCCGAATGGGGACCGGTAGCCCGTGGCATCTGCCGTACGACCGCGGAAGGACACCTGGTTGCTATCCGGGAGTACACCGCAATTCGGCGGGAAGGCGGGAAGATCGTGGGCCGGAATCCTTCCGGGGCGGTGGAGATCTTGGAGCCCGACCTGCCGGTCTCGATGAACATGTGGGCTTTCGAGCCGCGGATTTTCCTGCAACTCGGCGGGCTATTTCGCGAATTTCTGCAGCGGGGACCGGGACCGGAGGACGAGTTTTTCTTATCCGAGTCTCTCAACCGACTGGTGGGCGAGGGTCGCGCATGGGTGCAGGTCCGCGAGAGTCCGGAGCGATGGTGTGGGATCACGCATCCCGGCGATGTCGAGCATGCGCGGACCTGTATAGTCCGTCTCGTGGAACGGGGAACTTATCCGGACAGCCTCTACCGGCCGAAGGGGGCCCCGCTGCGGAGCTCACCGGATTAGGAGCGCCAGACCGCCGACCGCGAAGCGGTAGACGGCGAAAGGAAGATAGGTATGACGGCTGATCCAGCGCAGGAAAAGTCGTAGGGTGAGCAGGGCGGTCAGATAGGCGCTCAGGAATCCGGCCGCCAGCCAGAGCGTCTCACCGGGGCCGACCGTGGGTTGCTGGAGAAGATCGTAGGCCGACGCCGCCGCGATGATGGGGACCGCGGCGAGGAAGGAATACTGGGCTGCGGCCCGGCGTGAAAGCCCGCACAGCATGGCGCCCATGATGCTCGCCGCAGCCCGGGAAATGCCGGGCCACATAGCCAGGCACTGGAAAAGGCCGATCACCAGCGCGTCCCGGAGAGAGAGTTGGTCCATTTCCCTGCGGGCCCGTCGGCCGGACAACTTTTCCTGCAGGATGATCCAGATACCACCGGCGATCAGTCCTGCGGCCACCGCCCGCGGCTGAAAGAGCCTCCCGATAATGGCATGGTGGGCCAGCGGTCCGACTACCAGCCCGGGAAGAGTGGTCAATACGAGGCGGGGCAGGAGCGGTGACACCGCCCGCCTCCGGTCCCGGAACCGCGGGAAACATATCTCGGCGAAAGTCCTCCGGTACAGGGTGACCACCGCCAGCATGGCACCGGACTGGATGAATATGGTGAAAATTTCACTAAAGCCGGCATCCAGCCCAAGCAGGCGCGAACCGAGAATCAGGTGCCCGGTGGAGGAGACCGGGACGAACTCGGTAAGTCCTTCGAGCGTTCCGAGGAGCGCGGATTTGAGAAGGTTAAGCATGGCAGCCTCTCATGGGAAATCAGGCTCTTGCCCCGAACTTGGGAGGCTTCATTGCGGTTCTTCCGACGAACGTTGCTTGATGTGCAATTCGGGCCGATGATAGGCGACGAAACTGTTCGGCGGGACACTTTCCATCAGGAAGACGTTGCCCCCGATGGTGGATCCGCGTCCGATCACGGTGTCTCCCCCCAGTATGGTGGCATTGGCGTAGATGACCACGTCGTCTTCAACGGTGGGATGGCGCTTGATGTGCTTCACCGGGTGCCCGTGTTCATCCAGCGGGAAACTCTTCGCCCCGAGCGTCACCCCCTGGTAAATCTTCACCCGGTCGCCGATCTCGGTGGTCTCCCCGATGACCACGCCGGTGGCGTGATCAATGAAGAAGCTCCGTCCGATCCGCGCACCGGGATGGATATCGACTCCGGTGCGCGAGTGTGTCCATTCGCTCATGATGCGCGGGATCACCGGCACGTCCAACTCGTAAAGGATGTGGGCGATACGATGCGCGGTGATGGCCAGCAGCCCGGGATAGGCCAGTTGCACTTCGGCGAAGGTCAGGGCCGCCGGATCCCCGTTGTAAGCGGCGCGGATGTCTTCGACGACCAGTTCCCGGACATGTGACAAGCGCTCGCAGAACTCCCCGATCACCCGGTAGGATTCCGTCCGGGGGTCTACCGGCGCCGGAGGTCCCTCGGTGCGCGCGGCTTCCCCCTTCCAGCGGAAAGGGATCGCCCGCTCGATCTCCGGGCGCAGCAGGCGCCAGGCGTGCGAGAGGCGTTTGATGAGGGCGACCGCCAGGTCGTCCATGCTCACGTTCTCGTGGGACATGCGCCCCGGCAGCAGGATGTCAATGTAGACTTCGAGGGCGGTGATCACGGGAACCGGGTTGGGGTAGCCCGTCAACAGTGCGTCGGGCCGGTCCACATCCGGATCGGCGTAGCTCGGCAGCAGATGGCAGACGGCGTCGCAGACGTGATGTTCCGCCTCGCCCAGGTGGCATGGTAGCTTTCCGTTGTCCGGGGAAGCAGTCACCGTTGCGGCCAAAGTATGGCGGCGGCGGGAAGTTGTCAATCCGGCAGTTTGCCCGTCAGATATGGCATTGCGGAGGAGGGCGGGCCGGTAGTATGCTTGCCCTGGGTGACTGCGCGGGGGACGGGCAGGTGGCAGGCGGCAAGGGACCGATGGGATGAAAGCGTGGGTTCGCATACTGGTTGTCCTGGCGTTGGTAGTGGTTCTTCTGGCAGGTACGGGGCTGGCGGCCAGGAATATTCTCATCCGCCGTGCGTTGCCGGGGGTGGTGGAGCGGACCACCGGGTTCGGCTTGAAGTTCGGCCGCATACATGTCGGCATCCTGAGGCCGGTGATCAGCGTGGAAGGCATGACCCTGCTCAATCCTCCCGATTTCAGGCAGCGTGAGGCGTTCGAGATCGCCCGTCTCCAAATCGAGTACGACCCGCGCTCGCTGCTGTCGGATCCGGTCCGGTTGCGGCGGGTGGAGCTGGACATTTCCCGGGTGGTTCTGGTCGAAAAGCCGGATGGGACCACCAACCTGGGAAGGCTTGCGGAAAGGCGGCGGGTCGCGGAACCGCCGCGGAAGGCCGAAGAAGGCCGCCTCCGGCCCGCAGCTGGCGGTCGGCGGAAGCGTGGGGTGGTCATAGATGAACTGGAGGTCGGCCTGGGGACCGTGGAAGTACACCGTTACCGTGCAGGGGGAACTGCCCGGGTGCACTCGATCGAAGTCAATCACCGGACGACGCTGTACAACGTTACTCGTCCCCGGGCCGCCTTGGTCCAGGTGGCTTCGGAGGCGATGTTGACTTTAGCGGCCCGGGAACTTTCCCGTATGGTGAAGAAGCACGGGCTCGAGGTTCACCTGGACGAAAAGGAACTGAGTGGAGCGGGCCGCAAGCTGAAAGAGGCGCTGGGATCCTTGTTCAAGGGTGAGTAGGTCCGCGGGCCGGAAGAGTGAAGATTGGTGGTTGAGAGTCCCCTTCCGGCTGGTAGAGTAGGATGGTGGATTTGCCGCGGGGTCGGTTCCGGTCGGGGCGTAGCGCAGTTTGGCAGCGCGCTTGAATGGGGTTCAAGAGGCCACCAGTTCGAATCTGGGCAGCCCGATGTGCGACCCGA
>DTYT01000074.1 GCA_012961745.1 Kiritimatiellia bacterium
AGGTGCGGCTCGAAAGCCTTGAGCATGGGATCCATCTCGGCCCCGCGCACGCTGGGTATCCAGCCGATGATGCGGTTGAGCTTCTCATTCTGCTGCCGGCCCGCAAGGAACAGGAGGAAATCCAGGGCCACCTCCGGATGCCTGGAAGTACGGGTGATCCCGAAGGGGAAACCGCCCAGCGGCCTTTCGTATATCGGGCCCTCGACAACCGACCCGTACACCGGATCGTCCTTGCGAGGCAGGGGGAAATCCATGACCCCGACCCGGAACCGGCCTTCGGCCTGTTTCTGGAGACTGCGCGCGTCCCAGGTGCCGGTGGAGATGAAGACCGCCCGCTGCTGGGCGAAGAGGAAGACCGCCTCGTCGCGCGTCAGGCCCGTGTAACCCACCTGGAAATGGCCGGTAACCTCCCTCATCATGCGGAAGCGCGCCCGAATGGCCGGGTGGTCGAAGTCCACCAGGCCGATCCTGAATGCCACGTAAAGTTCATCATTGCCCACGAATCCGTCGCGATTGAAGTCGCATCGGCGGTGCAGGGCGTAGGTCAAGGGATCGAAAAGCATGCTTTCCCACATCGGCAGGTGATACTTCGACCCGGCGATGGCGATGTAAGGACGGCCCCGCGGATCGCGATGGCGCTCGATTTCTTCGCACACCTTCAGAAAGGCGCGATACTCCTGGGGAGCCTCGCTCCGCCCGGTGAGTTTCTCCAGGAGGTCCCGGTTGTAAAAGATCCGCACCCCGAACTGCGACAGGGGAATGTTGATGTATTCCTGCATCTCTTCCACGTAGGAACTGCGCATGCCGTCCTTGAAAGTCTGGCGCAACGGCACCCCCTCCAACTCGGTGTCCCGGTTGTAGGGGTTGGGACGGTTCACGTGGCGGGTCAGCGGAATGAAGTAGCGGTTGTAGTAGGATACCCAGACGTGATAGGGCAGCCCGAGCCCCAGCTCGAGTATGTCAGGTGCAGTTCCGCCCATGAGCTGGGTGCTCACCCATTGGCCGTAGATGCTTTCGGGTATGGCGTCCTGGACGATGCGTACGCGCGGGTTCCGGCGGGCGTAGTCCGCCGCCAGCTCGTCGAGCGCTTCCCGCACGCTGGCCTCCAGTTGCCAGTGGCCGATGCGCAGGGCGATGGTGCCCGGAGGAGCCTCCCGGGTCCGGTAGGTCACGATCGCCAGCACGGACCACAGGTAGGTCAGCGCGATCACCGCCACCGGCAGGTGATGTCGGAAGCCCTCCGCCACTGCCAGCAGCCGCCCCATCCTATTCATCCCGGCCTCCTCCAGGGTTGCTGAGCCGGGCGCGCAAGCGCCGCTCGATTTCATCCATGCGTTCGAGCGCCTTTTCACACCCGAAGCGCCGTATATCGGTGGGATATTCCTCGATCAACTTGCGGTAGTACCTGCGGGCGGTTTCGAAATCGCCCACCTCGAACTCCGCAATGGTGGCAATGTTCCAGTACTGCCAGGCGTTCTCCTGGAAGGGATTGGTGGGATCCACCTCCCGGGTTTCCAGCGCCTTCAATTCGGCGTGGAGCCGATCCTTCTGCATGTCCAGAGTGTCGTAGCTCACCGCCAGGAGGCTCCACGCCGCGCTCACGAATCCCGAATCCGGGTGTTCCCGGATGAACTTCTTCAGCGCGGCGACCGCCCGGCGTGTCGGCTCCGGCTGCAGCGTGGCCACATAGGTGGATTGCAGGTAGATGAACGCTTCCTCGGCGGCCGGACGGCCGGGGTACTGCTCGATGACCTGGCGATACGCGCGCCGTACCTGGTGGTAGTCGGGATCGAGCCCCGGGCGGACCAGGTGCTTCATGCGCGCCAGTGCCAGCTGGCTCCAGGCGGCGAGATCCGACTGGGGCGCTTCCCTGATCAGTTGCCGGTAGATCTCTTCGGCCAGTTCCTTGTCCTGGTCCACCAGGGGCAGACGCAGGTTCCATACGGTGGCCATGCCATAGAGTGCCTGCAGGCGTTCCGGGGATGCGGCGGGGCAGGAACGGGCGGCGGCCTCGAAGCGGCGCAGGGCCCGGTTGTATTCACCCAGCCGGAAGTCATCCCATCCCAGTCCGATGAGTTTTTCCGGGGCCCCCGACGCGGGGGCGTCTCGCCGCTGGCAGCCGCAGAGCATTCCCGGGGCGCACAGTACGCCTGCCAAGGCGATCGATAGAAGCGTTTTACTTCGCGGCCCCATCCGGGGTTCACCGGTTCGCGAAACCTGTCTATGGATGGTGCCTCACCGGCGGGGCGTCCGCCAGCAAAAAAAGCCGGCTGTCGCTTGGGCGTTCGAATTCCGCCCTCCGGCCCTGTGGGGGCCGGAAGCGCTCGCGGGCAGCCGCCGGAACGAGAGGGGCCGTTCCGGGG
>DTYT01000075.1 GCA_012961745.1 Kiritimatiellia bacterium
GGGGGGGGGTGTTTCCCGCCGCGCTGGTTCAATCTCCGCCGCGAGATTCCGCTACCGGTTGGGGGGGCGCCGGCTGAAGCAGCAGTGAACCCAGTTCCACGTGATCGGGCTGGGGCACGTAGGACCAGTTCAACTTGGCGGTGTGCTTGCGCTGCCGGTCGGTGGTGTGAACGGCGATGGAGGCACAGATGCGCTGGCCGGCTTCCGGGTTGCTCACCCCGACGGCCTGCCAGGGGATGGCGGCTTCGAGATGATAGCGGCACTGTCCGGCCTGGTTGGTAGTCAGCCGGGCGGCGCATGTCAACCCGCCGGGGACCTCGTTCTGGAACCAGGCGAAGCACTGCGGCAGGCCCGCGGGGCCGGACGGCGAAATGCCGATCTGGTAATCTGACGTATTTCCCCAGTAGAAACCATTGCACTGGGGGTCCACGTAAAGCTCGATGCAGTCGCCCTTGTACAACTCCCGGGCGGGGAAATCGCAGGCCAGCTCGTCGTCGGCCACTGACGCGGCCAGGTAGAGGTGGTTCCTGTCCCAAGCGAAAGCCAATTCCGCAGCGAATCTCCGAGGAAGGAGCGGCCGGCCCATTTCACTGTCCTCCGGGAAGGCGAGGCGGATACGTCCCGTCGGCCGGTCGCGGGGGGGCGGCCACTCGGAAAGGTCGCCGTCCACTACGATGGGTCGGCTTTGGGCGGGGACCTTGACTTGGCGCAACCGCGGTTCCGGCCGCACCAGCAGTTCGGCCTCCGTGTCGCAGATGGAGATTTCCTGGGGATCGATGCGTGAGGCGAACTCGGGCAGGCTCTCAAGGGTCCGGGCTATGCGGGGATCGGCGAGCACGTACCGCCGTATCAAGTCGCGATCCAGGTAGTTGGCCAGGGAGAGAAAGAGCAGGCACTGATCGAACGTGAGGTAGCGCTCCTCGACATCTCCGGTTTTCCAGTTGATGCTCTGGCGGAAGCCGAAGGGGAAAGAGTCCGCACCCTCGGTCCACGCGCGGTCCGCTCCCATTTGTCGCAGGCGGAAAAGGTTGCCGAGGACTTCACGCGCGAAATCTTCTACGGCCAACACGCTGGCATAGGGAGCGACGAGTTCCTCCCGCGGATTCCCCGGGTGGAGACCGACGCCCTGCGGATCCGAGAAGGAAGGGCGGCCCCACACCGGGGCGCCGAGCCGGCGCGCGTGGAGCATCTCCGCGTAGGCCAAGTTGGCGGCCGACCGGGCGAGACAGGTTCCCCGCTCGGGAAGGAATATGCCCGGCAGGTACTGCATGAACAAGGCGCCGTCCGCGCCGGGCGCGTAGAAGTTCGCGTGGAACCGCTCTTGCAGATCGCGTTCGAGGTTGAGCCAGGCGTCCCGGGGTACGCCGCCCAGGGCCACCGCCAGCAGCGCCGCCGACCGTGCATCCGAGCCCAGCCGGTCCACGTACCACTCACCGGGGAAAACGTTCCGGGCCGGATCGTAGCCCGCGCGGAGCAGGCCGGCGGTCGGGTCGTAGAACACTTCCCACTGCATCTGGTTCACCAGTCGGCGGAAGCGGCCCTGCAGGCTATCGAACGCGTGCGCGGCCACCAGCATCCCCATCGCGAGGTTGGTCCGGAACGCATTGTGTTCGGCTCCAACGGGCCTGGTACTCACC
>DTYT01000076.1 GCA_012961745.1 Kiritimatiellia bacterium
GCCTTGGAAATTCCGGGATGAAAAGTTCCAAGCCTTGGAAATTCCGGGGACGAAAAGTTCCAAGCCTTGGAAATTCCGGGTAAATGGTCATCCGCGGGGGGGCGAGGGGGGGCTACTGGGGGCGCAGGATCAGGCCGACCACCGCGCGCCGGGGATCCAGTATGGGCGATGCGGCGGTGCGCAGGAGGGCGGATTCCAGGGGGCTCCATTGCTTGCCCGCGGGATGCGGCGGAAGCTGGCAGAGGGGCGGCTGGAGGTCGGCGGCGAGCGCCATGAATTCCGGGGAGAGGCGTCCGGAGGGGCTGCCCAGGATGCGGCTTGCGGGGGTGGTGACCAGGCGCAGGCGGCCGTCGTGGTCCCAGGCCACCGCGGGGATGCCGGAGGATTCCAGGACTGCGCCGAGGGCGGCGACGAGGGAGGCCCACATCTTCTCTCTTTCCTGGATACGGTTCTGCAGGAAGGTCGCCAGGGACTCCACCCCGGTGTCGAGCTGGTCGTCGGCGACGGGCAACTTCTTCAATCGCTGGCGGATACCGTCGGTGAGTGCCCGGTCGAAGGTTTTCCGCCGTGGGGGGCGGCGCGGCGCGCGGCGGCGTTGTTTGATGCGGCTGATGAGCTGGTCCAGGTCACTTTCGCCGAGTCCCCGTTGGAGGGCGGCGTCGCGGATGGCGGCCAGCAGTTGTTCCCGGCGGGAGGCGTCGCCGGCGCCCATCTGGCGCAGGAGCTTTTCCGCCGCCTTGAGTCCGCTCTGGCCCTTGATGATTTCGCTGGTGACCCGGCGGGCGCGGATCTGATCGCCGAGGCTGGTGACGATGCCCAGGATTTCGTTGATGAAACCGGCGGCCACCTTGGAAGACATCAGTTGCTGGGAGCGGGAACGCAGTTCCTTTTCCAGGGTGATCACCGCTGCTTCCACGTCTTCGGCGGGTACTTCTTCTCCGCCGGACTCCTCGGCGATGGCCTCTCCGATCATGCGGATATTCTGCATGAGGATATCGATACTGTCGGCGCTGCCCTTGCCCAGCTCCGCCCGGGAGGTGGCCAGCTCGATTCCGTCGAGGATGCGCTGGGCGACTTTCTGCGGCCGGTTCTTGATTTCCTCCAGCAGCCATTTCTTTTCGCGGGCCTGGCGGAGGACCTGTTGGACCATGTAGCGGGCGAGTTCTTCTTCGGCCTCGTCTCCGGCGACTTTTTCTCCTTCGACCACGCGGGCGTCGCGGGAGACGACCTTTTCGTCTTCGGTGATCAGCACGTAGCTGGCGGTGGGGGTGGTGATGTGGGCGATGCCTGCCTTGCGGAGGCACTGGTTGAGGCCGCCGCGTTGGTTTATGCTGCCGGGGCCTTCGGCGAGGAGGCGGTGGAAGGCGTGGAATTCCTCGGGGGGGATGCCGGGGGCGAACTGGATATTGCTGACATGCAACTCGTCCATGAGGCGTGCCAGGCGCGCGACCAGGGGATTGGCCTCCTCGATGGGGAGTCCCTCGAAGAGAATGCGGCCTTCGGCTGCGCTGATGATGATGGGTTTGTTCTTGGACTCGATCACCAGGCGGAGCTGGTGGTAGGCCTCGTCGATGGATTTACGGGCCACGGGGTGGTCGGGGGCGTACATGGTGACGTTGGACAGCGATATGCAGATGCGGCGGACGAGTTCGGCGATGCGCTCCACCGGTGACTCGGGTGTTTTCTGGTCTGGCGCGCCCATCCGAACGTGCACCCCGTATTACAATACGCCTTCGGGCCCTGGCTGAACATAGCAAAAGCGCGACCGA
>DTYT01000077.1 GCA_012961745.1 Kiritimatiellia bacterium
GGCCGTCTCGCGGCGTGCGGCGGCCATGAAGGCCCTGGAGCGGAGGCGATGGGCGGAAGCGGCGCGTGCCGCCCTGGAGGCCCGGCAAAGTCTGACACGTGCTTACGCCGCGGCGGTGATTCCTTTCGACTTTCCGATGCGTGGGGTGTGGATTCGACCGGCGGGGGTAGGGTATGGGGATGAATGGAATAGAACCTGCCGGCGGCTTGCCCGGTACGGGATAAACACGATTTTTCTGCTCTCCGCCACCGCGGGGACGGCCCACTATCCGAGTGCCGTGCTTCCTCCGTCGGAGATCCTCCGCCGGTACGGGGACCAAGTCGCCGCCTGCCTCAAGGCCGCGCGACGCTACCGGATCTCGGTGCACGCATGGATAATGTGCTGGCATCTGGAAGGGGCTTCTTCCGAGTTGATACGCAAATGCCGGCGCGAGGGCCGGGTCCAGACCGACGAATCCGGCCGGCCGTTGGACTGGCTCAGCCCGGCCGACGAGCGCAACCGGACAAGGATGCTGCAAGTCGTCCAGGAGCTGGTGCGCCGGTATGAACTGGCTGGCGTGCATCTGGACTACATCCGTTTCGCCAGCGCCCGGGCGGACTTTTCGCCGGCCGTGCGGCGCCGCTACGAGAGCGCCTTCCGCCGGTGGGGGGACCGCTGGCCGCCGCTTCTGTCCCGCCGCGAGGAGTTTGGGCGGTGGAAGGTCTCGCTGGTGGATGACTTTGTCAGGGAGGTTTCCCGGACAGTACGCGCGCTCAGACCCGATATCCGGGTGTCGGCCGCGGTGTTTCCGGAGTACCCGCAGTGTGTGCGGGATGTGGGGCAGGACTGGGTGCGCTGGGTGAAACGGGGCTGGGTGGATTTCGTCTGTCCGATGAACTATGAGGCCAGCATGAACACCTTTCGCGGGCTGGTGGACGGCCAGGTGCGGCTGGTAGGCATCCGGCGGGTCGTAGTGGGAGTGGGGGTGACGACCGCCGCCTGCCAGCTCACCGCCGACCAGGTATTGGAGCGACTGGCATATCTGGACCGGCGCGGCCTGCCGGGGATCATCTTTTTCGATCTGGATGCCACGCTGCTGGAGCGCATCCTGCCATTATGCGGGTTCGGGGCACGGTAGCCGGCGGCATTGCGGGACGGTATACGGGGTTGACGTCGCCGGCTGTCCCCGGGGTCGGCCGGCATGCGCTCGGGTTGCGGGCACTGCCGGAGGGCGCTTTACACGGGGGGACCGGTCAAATATCATGCCGGAGGGTCAGTTGCAAGAAGAGATCGGGAGGACCTGATGGGTTCCGAAGCGGTGGCTGCGGCGTACCGGCGCGTGGTGCTGAAGCTGAGTGGCGAAGCTTTCTGCGGCCGGAAGGGAGACCGCAACCTTGACCCCGAGATTCTGGGCTCCATCGCGCGCCAGTTGAAGGAGGCCCAGGAGCTCGGGGTGCAGATGGCGGTGGTGATCGGCGGCGGAAATATCTACCGGGGACGGCTGGGCAGCGGCAAGGGAATCGACCAAGCCACCGGTGACTACATGGGTATGCTGGCTACGGTGATCAACGGGCTGGCGCTGCAGTGGGCGTTGGAGAAAGAGGGACTGGCGACCCGCCTGATGTCGGCGATCGAGATGCCCCGGGTCGCGGAACCGATGATCCGCAGACGGGCGATCAACCATCTGGAGAAGGGACGCATGGTGATCATGGCGGCGGGTACCGGGAATCCCTATTTCACCACTGACAGTGCCGCGGCGCTACGGGCCAGTGAAATCGGGGCGGAAGCGCTGCTTAAGGGAACCAAGGTAGACGGCGTCTACACCAGCGATCCGCGGAAGAACCCCGCTGCCCGGCGCTATGAGCGCGTCAGCTACCGCGAAGCGCTGCAGAAGCAGCTCGGGATCATGGACGCGGCCGCCTTCTCTCTCTGCATGGAGAACGACATCCCCATCATCGTTTTCAACTTTTTCCGCGAAGGGGAAATACTGCGCGTGCTCCGGGGGGAGCCGGTGGGCACGGTGGTCTCTGCGGAATCCTGAGGGAGGTGATCGTCATGGCCGCGGAAGAGACGCTGGATGACGTACTGCTGGAAACCGAGGACCGGATGGACAGGGCGGTCAGCTTCCTGGCCGATGAGCTGGGCCGGCTACGGACGGGGAAGGGGTCTCCGGCACTGGTGGAGAACGTGCAGGTTGACTACTACGGCACCCAAACGCGGCTCCGCGAGCTGGCGACCATTTCCACCCCGGAGCCCCGGCTGATCGTGATCAATCCTTACGATCCCTCCAGCGTGAGAGAAATAGAAAAGGCGATCCTGGCCGCCAACCTCGGCGTTACGCCGGTGGCCGACGGCAAAGTCATACGGATTCCCATTCCCGAACTGAGCGAAGAGCGCCGTCGGGAGCTGAACAAGGTTGTCCGGCGGATCGCCGAAGAGCAGCGGGTGGCGGTGCGCAACGTGCGGCGGGACGCCAATGAGCGGATCAAGGCCCTGCAGAGGGAGGGCAAGATCACCGAGGACGAGCGCGACCACGCACTGGAAGAGATACAGAAGTTGACCGACGACCACATCCGGCGGATAGACGCGATGGCCCGCGAGAAGGAAGCAGAAGTCATGGATATGGGCGGATGACGGCGAGGGGTTCCCACGAACGGCTTGGTCCCGCGGTCCTGGCTCGCATCTCGGAGAAACGCCGGAAAGGACAGGCCGGCTGCCTGGCGATGTATTCCTCCTGGTTCGGCGGCGTGGTGACCGATCCGGGCGGGATGTTCGTACCGGTTGACGATCACCTGGTTCACCGGGGTGATGGGGTTTTTGAAACCATCAAGTGCATTCGCGGGGCGCTGTACAATCTTCGGGCGCACCTGAGCCGCCTGCGAACTTCCGCCGACGCCATCGGTCTGCCGGTCCCGGTGGATGAAAGGGGATTGGTCCGGATCTGTTGCGAAGTGGCGGCGGCCGCGGGGCGCGACGATTGCCAGATAAGGCTGTTGATTTCCCGCGGGCCGGGATCGCTCTCGGTTTCTCCGGCGGAGACGCTGGGCAGTCAGATCTACGCGGTTGCGGCGGAGCTGCCGCCCCCCTATCACCGCCGGTGCCCCGGGGGTGCCAGGGCGGTCACCGTGGAAGTGGCATCCTGGGGCTCGCCTTTCCTTGCCCGGATCAAGACGTGCAATTACCTGCCGAACGTACTCATGAAGAAGGCGGCCTTGGAGCGGGGCGCCGAGTTCCCCATCGGCGTGGACGAGCACGGGAGGATCACTGAAGGTGCCACCGAGAACATCGCGCTCATTACCCCCGACCGGTGGCTGGTTTTCCCTTCCGAGGGCCGAATCCTGCCCGGAACCACCGCGGACAGGGTGGCGGACCTGGTGCAGGAGTCGATAACCGGAAAGGAGCTTCGCGGAGTGCGCAAGGCCGACATTTTACGTGGCGACCTGTACCGGGCGAGCGAGGTCCTCGCATTGGGCACCACTATAGACGTGGCTCCCATCGTTGAGGTGGACGGACGGCGTATCGGCGATGGAACGCCGGGCGCGATTGCGGCTCGAATCGCGGCCTTGCTGGAAGACGATCAGCTGACCAATGCGGAACTGCGGACCCCGGTCCGCGGTTGAGCCGGTCAGACCAGCCGCAGGCCGGCGGCCGCTTGCAAGGCGTCCCGATATTCCTGGAGGGTGATGCCACGGTTGATCTGCGGGTGCTGCCGGGAGTCGACCACACCCGCGGGCCGGTACTGAGCCATCACGTTCACCGCGGTCTGGCCGGAGAGGTCCCGGAGGAACTGAAGAATGGCGCGCGTGTCGTCCAGGCAGCCGGGCATCACCAGGTGGCGCACCAGCAGACCACGGCGGGCCAGTCCCCTGGGATCCACGATAAGATCACCCACCTGGCGATGCATTTCACGGAGGGCATGCCGGGCGATTTCCGGGTAGTCGCCGGTGTTGAGGTACAGGCGGGCCTTTTCCGGATCCCAGAATTTGAAGTCGGGCATGTAAATGTCAATGATTCCCTCCAGCAGCCGAAGAGTCTCCACCTCTTCGTAGCCTCCGCAGTTGTAAACCAAGGGAAGCCGCAGGCCGTCCGGTACGGCCAGCGCCAGGGCTTCCAGGATCTGTGGGGTGACATGGGTGGGTGTGACCAGGTTGATGTTGTGGCATCCCAGCGCTTGCAGCCGCAGCATGGATTCCGCCAGCGACGACGGATCCAACTGTGCGCCCTGCACCGCGTGGCTGATGTCGAAATTCTGGCAGAAATCACATTGCAGGTTGCAGCCGCTGAAGAATATGGTTCCACTGCCGCGGGTTCCCCGAAGGCAATTCTCCTCACCGTGATGGGGGAAGGCGGTGGAGACCACCGGCCGGCGGCCGATGAGGCACAAGCCCCGTTCATCGTTGAGCCGGTCCACCCCGCAGTGGCGGGGACACAGGCGGCAGGGGGTGAGCCGTTGCCGGGCGGCCTCGGTGCGTTCCGCCAGCTCTCCGCTCTGAAACAGGCGCACGTAACCCGGTTCCCACCGGCGGTGGTTGCCGCCCTCCGCAGCGGAGGGGAAGGTCCCATCGTCCATTTCGGATGCCAAACTCACCGGACGCGGTTGGCCAGCCATGCCTTCACCCCGGGAGCCGCCGGGTCATTTGGTTTGAGTTCCAGGAAACGTCGGTAATGGGCTGCCGCCTGGGAAGCCGTCCGGGCGTCGCGCGCGTAGATCATGCCCAGCAGGTAGTGTGCGGGGGCGAAATCCGGCTTGCGGCTGATGATGTCTTCGCTCAGGGCCTGGGCGGATGCATAATCGCCGCTTTCCCAGCGTAGAAGAGCCAGATTGTAGGCGCCGTTGACGAGATCGGGTTTGAGTTTCAGTGCCTCCTCGTACGCCGCCGCGGCAAGGTCGTCGTCACCGCGCGCCTGGTAAGCCACACCCAGGTTGTAGTAGGCCAGCACGAA
>DTYT01000078.1 GCA_012961745.1 Kiritimatiellia bacterium
GGAGTATCAAAGCCGCCGGGACGCAGAGCACGTACATCACGGTCGTTACCAACTTGGCAGCGCGCACTCTGGCGGCATCCGATTCCGGCGCCAGGCGCTGGGCGACCGAACCTAGGAAAGGGAAAAGGGGTGGGGTCAGGGTTTCCGGGCGGTCGAAAGGGTCATGGATTCTCACATATCCTCGGCCCTCCGCCAATGCCTTGGTCAGCACGTAGTAGCGCGCTTCATCGCCCGTACGCCAGGTAAGGCTGAAGTAAGAAGCAGCCAAGAGAGCGAACAGCGCGGTCAGCGCCATGCCCTCTGCCAGCAGGGGCCGCTTTCGTATCCCCTCAGACATCCCTGCGCATCCGTTCTTCCACTACGGCATTGCTTATCCAGGTCAAAATCAAGGGAACCATGGGCAGGTGATGTCTGGCACCGCCCTCGAATATCACGTAAACCGCTGACAGCAGCAAGAATACCACGGCGCACCACAGCATGACCGGATTCAACCGCCGCGGGTTCCGGACGATCCGCAGGCTGGCTGCCATCCATAGGATGACCAGACCACTCCACGCCGTCTGCACCACGAGAGACACCCCGTCATCCAGCCAACGCCGGTACTCTCCCTTGACGTTCAGCAGCTCTCCGTAGGTGGCCTCCGTCCCCCAGGTAAAAAGAAACTTGCGCAGGGCAAGCCGCAGAAATCGGGCCGGATGCCCCACCACGAATTGCAGCGCCCTTCGCGCGTGGCTTCGGGAAATGCGCAGCATTTCGACCGGATCATTCACGTCTACCTGATCCGCGAGCGACGAGTACAGGCCGTCGGAACAGGGATTATTGGCACTGTAGAGCACAAAGCCCCCCGCTGTGCACACAGGAACCAGTCCCCGATGCACCTGCAGATTCCGCAGTGTCCAGGGGACGAGCACGAGTAGGAACGTCGTAGCGAACAACATCCCCCTCGACAGCCGTATTTTCCAATCCTGCTTACTGACCGCGTAGAACACCGCCGCCACAAGCGGCGCCAGCAGCCAGACCGGCTGGGCCAAGGCGGCGGCGCCGGACGAGAGCCCGCTTGCCACCGCGTAGCGGCCCCCGCCCGCGATGCTCCGCACCGCCAGATAACCCGACAGGACCACCAGAAACGTGAAGGAATAGAAATAGTAAGGCGTTACCAGGATGTAGAAGATGAACGAGGGATATGCGGCGCAGCACACAACCGCCCAGCCCCCGGCCCTTCGGTTACCGCCTGCACTTCCCAGCCGGTAGAGGGCCACCAGCAACCCTGCAGCGGGGACCACGTTGCTCAGTTGTGCGACCAGCACGCTCCCCCCGAACAGGCGGAACAGCCACCCGTAGTACCATATCTGGAGCGGGGGGTAGTACGTCAGGCGAGGCATACTTCCGGTCAGGGAGTACTCCCGGGCCTGCCGGTAGACGTTCAAAGCGTCATACCACGGCTCCGGCCGCAACCACAGGATAAGACCGCACTGCACCCCAAGTGCCGCGATCGCCCCGATGATCAGCAGCGGGCCCGCGGGCGCGACGTGGCCCCACCGTCTTCGCATTTTCCACGCCCCGGCTGCCAGGCAGGCGCCCAGTAATACCGGCAGGTATCCTCTCGGCATCCCTTTCAAAGCGGGCAGCAGAACAACGGTTCCGAGGGCCGCGCCACTTAGCATAAGACACATCCAGGCGAACACCCTAGAAGCCCGCCCACCCCCGCGGGGATGCCATACCCTTTCCCCGGATGGATATCCCTTGGAGCTACCCGACATCCGCCAGTCCCCCACCCATTCGGGCAAACTCCCGGGTGCGCGCGCCAAGCAGGCGATGTGCCGGCATAACCAACCCGGGATCCTGTCGAATCAACGCGAATGCTTCTTCCCGCGCTTCATGAAGGATCCTGGTATCCCGCAGCAGGTCAGCGACGCGGAGGCGGAACTGTCCCCACTGCTGGGATCCCAGCAGATTGCCCATGCCGCGGATTCTCAGATCCTCTTCTGCGATGCGGAATCCATCTGCAGTATGCGCCAGCACGGAAAGTCGTTCTAAAGCCTCCCCACTTCCCCGTCCGACGACCAGGAAACAATAGGGCTGGTGGCGGCTGCGGGCCACCCTCCCGCGCAGTTGATGCAACTGAGCCAGCCCGAAGCGCTCGGCGCTCATGATCATCATGAGCGAAGCATTCGGCACGTCGACCCCCACTTCCACCACTGGTGTCGTAACCAAAACGTCCAGCTTCCGGTCGCGGAACATCTCCATGACCGATTCCTTCTGTTGAGAAGACATCTGACCGTGAAGCAAGCCGGATCGCAAACCCTTGAACGGTCCCCCCCGCAATTCCTCGAACAACCGAACGGCAGAATGCGCCTCCACCTTGTCGCTGGGCGATATGAGGGGACAGACTACGAAGGACTGGTGCCCGGCTGCCGCTTCACGCACTACTAGGCGAAGAATCGAGGGTAGCTTCGCTTCGCCGGCCACCTCGGTCTTCACCACGCGGCGTCCGGGGGGCATTTCATCTATCACACTCAGGTCCAGATCCCCGTAGACGGTCATTGCCAGTGTGCGGGGGATTGGCGTCGCGGTCATCACCAGCACGTCGGGACATATCCCCTTCCGGTAGAGCAGACCCCGCTGAGCGACTCCGAACTTGTGCTGCTCGTCAATAACCACCAACCCCAGCCGCCGGAACCTCACGCCTTCCTGGATCAACGCGTGGGTGCCCACCACCACTTGCGACCGGCCCCGCTCAAGCGCCCGCAAGACATGCTCCCGCTCCTCACCCTGGATGGAGCCGGTGAGAA
>DTYT01000079.1 GCA_012961745.1 Kiritimatiellia bacterium
AGCCACATCGCCGCCCACACCTATCCCGACTTCGCCCACCCGAGCGGTATCCTGGGCTTCCGCGTCGACATCGAGCTTTCCACCTGCGGGGAGATCAGCCCGCTGCGCTCCCTCAACGAAATCTTCCATTTCTTCGACACCGACGTCGTGGTGATCGACTACCTGGTGCGTGGGTACACCCGGGCCGAGGACGGCTCTCACGTCTTCATGGACCACGAGGTGCCCTCGATCGCCCGCTTCATCGACCCCGACATCCTGGACCAGTTCGAGCGCAGCGAGCGCGCGCTGCCCGCGTTCCACACTTGGCAGCTCAAACTGCTTCGTTCCCGGATCGACCCCGCCGAGTACTTCGCCCCGGGGCGCTCGGTCGACGAGGAGCTTCTGGAAAGCGTGCTGGAGGAGATGCGCACGATCTACCGCCACCTCTGAGACCGCGTGCCGCCCGTTCGGGGTAGCATGGCGCATACGCACGGGAGGGAGCGCATGGCCGCAAGAAGAGCTGCGAAGCGCGCGTTGGGACTGTTCGCCGTCCTTTCCCTGCTCGCCGCCGGCCAGGGCGACGGCGGTACCAACGCGGTTGGCGACGGTCCGCCGACGGAGGCCTGCGGTTTCGCCGGCGCCTACCCTGGTGTGCCCTGCCCCGATCCCGACACGATGACCCTGCCGACCGGGATCATGCCCCAGCTGCCCGTTCCCCGTACGGCCTCGGGTTGGGAAGGGTACCAGCCCGCGAGCCTGCCCACACCCGCTCCCGAAAGCTGAACCGTCAGCTATGCGGCGGGGGACGCGCTTCCGCGCACGCTGGTCTTGGCGGAAGGTGAGGTGGTCTGCCTGACGGGCATGGCGGCTGCGGCCCGCACCGTCCAGCTGGACGCCCGTGCCTGCTCGGCCGCGGCTCCCTGCTGGATCGTTGGTCGCGGCACGGGTGACCTTAGCTCGAGCGCCTCCCCGGCCATCACCGTGGTCGGACAACCCGTGATCTTCGACGGCCTGCAGCTGAACGTGGTGCGTTCGGGCATCGACTTGTTGCCGGGCAGCGCCTACGTGACCGTGCGGCACAGCACCATCGTCGGCGACGGCAGCGACGGTGGGGGCGCGGGCATCGACATCACCGGCGCGGCCGGTGCCGAGATCCGCTACACCATGATCTACGACAACCGCTTCGACCGAATCGGGCCCAGCAACGGCGGGCCACCGGGGGGCGAGGCGCACCAGGTACGGCCCTCGTGGTACGCCCGCTACGTCTGGATCGTGGACAACGTCTTTGGCAGCTTCGACGGCGACGCCGTTCAGGCCGGCAACTCCAAGACGCCGGACCAGCGCCGCAACGAAGGGCTGAACGCCGTCAAGTCGCCCCACTACGTCTGGATCGCCGGGAACCGCCAGGAGGGGGTTTCGGAGAACTTTGTCGACCTCAAGAACTCCTACCACGTGGTGGCGAGCAGCAACGTGGTGGCCGTTCCGGTGCGCGAAACGGTGATCATCCTCTCGCAGGACGGGGAAGGGTCCTGGACCGGCTACCACTAGGCGATCGCCAACCGCCTCGTCGGCGGCGGCGGGGAGTGCATCGGCGTACGCGGCAACGAATCGAACTTATACGGCACCTTTTACGACTACAACGCGGTGATTGCCAACGTCGCCTACGACTGCCGCGGCTTGCTCAGCTTCCAGTCCGGCAACAGCGCCGGCGTGGGTCCAGAAACCTACGTTCTCTACAACACCTTCGTCAGCCGCATCGAGCCGCCGTACACAACGCGGGCCCCGGTGTACAAGGCCCAGAACCGCCAGGAGAAGCGCGTTGAGTTCACCGGCAACATCTTCTACGGCAACTTCAACCCCATCGGCGGTTCGGGGGGGCGACTCCCTCATCGCCGCGAACGGCTACCGCATCAAGACCTTCGTTGCCCGCGACAACGTGTACTACCAGGTGGGCGGCGCCGAGTTCTCCTTCCTCAGCGGCATCGACGCCGGCACCCTCGAGGTGCCGGGCAACCTGCACGCCGACCCGCGGTTCGTCGACGAGGCCGGCCGGAACTTTGCCCTCGCGCAAGGAAGCCCGGCGCGCAACGCCACCGACTTGGGCTCGAGCGCCTTCGACTTCTTCCAAAGGTTCTACGGCCTGGACCTGCACGCCCCGCTGGGCCCTGACGGCATCCA
>DTYT01000080.1 GCA_012961745.1 Kiritimatiellia bacterium
TGATGGGAAGCGGTATGAGTTGATCGAAGGGGAACTGCGCATGACGGCGCCGGCGCTGCCCTGCAGAGCATCCGCCACCTCCGCGCCTCGCCCCACGAAGCGCTGCAGATATTCCAGTATCCACAGCAGCAGGATGGTTCCGGCCAGCCCGCCCCCGTCCGCCTTTCTCCGAAAGAGCAGAACGAATATCAGTGCCCCGGCCGGAAAATGCATCCAGTTGAACACTGCCGAAATCACTTGGTTCCACCGGAAATGCGCCGCAAGTCCGGGCCAAAGCAGGAGAATGACAACCCCGACCACCAGGAGCGACGGGGTGATCTTCCTGGCTACCCGCCGTGCTGGATGTCCGGTGGTCATCCGGTATGCCCGGCCCTCTCCTCGGACATGTCGCCGGCGCCTGATGCATCATCCCGTACCGCCGCCGCACGTAGCATGGCGCCGTGGCCCAATGCGGTCTCCATGCTACTGAGCAGCACCCCCACCGCCAGGGCCAGCGGGAAAAACACCACCGATCCCAGCACCGCCGGCCACGAACAACCGGCCCGACCCCGAGCGCGCAGCATGTCGTAGAGGCATTCGCGCGGCCGAATCGCCAGGTTGAGGATGCTCTGTGCAGCGCCGAACGCGCCCATCACACCGTCCAACGCCTCCATCCTGATCACGCGAAACCCGCTGGCGCGCAACAGTGCCGCAAGCGCCCGGGGCGTGAATTGGTACAGATGCCGCGGCGGGTCCAGGTGAAACCACCAGACGCCACACAGTCGAGCCTGAAAACTTGCCAGGTTGGGCACTTCGATGACCAGCAGCCCGTCACCGCCCAATCTCCGGCGGCAGGCGTCCAGTAGTCCTGCAGGATCCGGGCTGTGCTCCAGCACGTGCCATAGGGTG
Organism: Kiritimatiellia bacterium; assembly: GCA_012961745.1. Taxonomy (GTDB): domain Bacteria; phylum Verrucomicrobiota; class Kiritimatiellia; order B70-G9; family B70-G9; genus B70-G9. The sequence continues at coordinate 889 of DTYT01000080.1, forward strand.
ATGACGTCGAAATAGTTATCCGGCACTTCCCATTGTTCCGGATCTGCGCGGTGCATCGTACACCCGGCAATCTGCGCGGCTCGGTCGCGGGCCGGTCCGTCGAGTTCCGTCCCATGTACTTCCCACCCCCGCTTCCGCATCATCCGGAGAAAGCGCCCCTCACCACAGCCGATGTCGAGTATGCGTCCTGCGGAACGGCGACTCGCCACCCAGTCAGCACGCCCGAGGCTCATGCGGTCCAGTATCCGGCCCAGGCACCTGGGAAACTTGACCCCTCCGCGTCCGTAATATATCCCGGCATAATACTCCGCCAGCTCACCCATCGAAAGCATGGGATCACATACCATCATGCCGCATTCATCACACCGGCGGTAGGTGAAAACGCGCCGCGCGGCGCCCGGCAGGCGTACCATCCGTTCACCGGCCGCCCTGCCGCAGATCGGGCATCCTGGACGCCTCGAGTTCATTCTTCGCCGGATGAGCGAGAGTTCGACCACTTCTTCCGAACAGCCGCTCGTCGCGCCAGCCCCACAGGTGAAGCCTCAGCCGGATGCTGGTCCACACGACTCCCGCGGCATATACCGCCGAACGTGCCATATTGATGGATGAAGCCTCCGTGAAGTAGCGCGTCGGACAGGAGATTTCGCCCACATTGAATCCGAAAGCGAAACACTGGCAGATCATCTGGTTGTCGAAAAGGAAATCGTCGCTGTTTTCCTCCAGGGGAAGCTCTTCCAAGACCCGGCGCGCGAACGCGCGGTAACCGGTATGGTATTCGGAAAGCTTCTGCCCGATCATCAGATTCTGGAAGGCGGTCAGGATCCGGTTGGCTATATATTTCACGCGGGGCATACCCCCCTGCAGTGCCTTCCCTCCCAGAATACGTGAGCCCAATACCACGTCGTAGATGCCCGAATGTATCATGTACGCCATCGCCGGTACCAGCCGCGAGTCGTACTGATAATCCGGATGCACCATTACCACGATATCGGCGCCGCGCTCGAGCGCCAGGCGGTAACAGCTCTTCTGGTTTCCACCGTACCCCTTGTTCCGCTCGTGCCGGTAGACATGCAGCCCCATACGGCGTGCGATCGCCACGGTGTCGTCGGAACTGGCGTCGTCCACCACGATGATGTCATCCACCACCCGGCGGTCCAGTTCGTCTACCGTTCAGCGTAACGTGGCCGCCGCGTTGTAGGCCGGCAGCACCACCACGACCTTTTCTCCTCCGACCATCCTGCTACTCCGTCGCGGCCGCAGGCCTCCAGAGTGACACGCGGAACGGTTCCAGCGTGGTATTGAACTCCCGGTTGGTCACCAGATTGAAACAGCTGCGCAGCGTATCCCGGAACAGTGGCAGGTCCTGCGGGGAGTACCAACGATGCGCGGGCAATGGCTCGGGAGTGCCCCCCTCGAGAAACCATACGCGTCTCCCCTCCCGTCCAGCCCGCCGCATGATCTCGGCGGTCCGCTCCGCCCGCCACTTTTCACCCTGGAACCGGTACATCTCCATCATCCGATAGTAGCGAATGGCGTGGTCATAGGGATGATGAACCTGCCGGCCCGGCCCGCCATAATAGTAACTGAACGCCGGAGACAGGGCGGTGTTCGCCAGGACGATCACGTCGTTCGAGTGCGCCAGCCGACTCACGAACCGGGCTGCATCCCGCGCGTCACTGCTCTTCCCGTCGTGGGTCGCCGCGTAGCTCGGCAGGTGCACCGCGGTCCGCAGCAGGGTCACCGCCACCAGTACTGCAAGCAGCCGCCTTGCCGGTCGCAGGAGCACCACCACCATCA
>DTYT01000081.1 GCA_012961745.1 Kiritimatiellia bacterium
TGCGGCGCTTACGGAGTTGTGGCCATAGAGTGGTATGATTCGTCGGACTCAATGATCGGCATTTGGACCTCCCAGCCGATTGATACCGCCCACTGCGACGTGGGCCGGTGGGTGGAGATCAGCTCCGGGGCGCAGCTCGCTCCCTCCGGTACCGCCTACGGGCGGGCCCTGGTGCGTATAAACAACGACGGCTCAGGGGCCGGTCGAGTATACTACGACGATGTCGATGTCACCGGCATGATCCCCGAGCCCACGGTGGTTTCCCTCATGGCCGGCGGCCTTCTCGGCGTACTGGGACTACGTAGAATGCGCCGCTGACAAAAAGCAAGCACATCTCCTATCGTCCCACAGGGAACGAGGCCGGGATAAGGATGCCCGGCCTCCTCCCTTTTGGGGGGACGTGTCGGAATGCAGCCGCGGCGGCTGCAGCCGCAAAAGCTCTTGAGAACGGAGACCTCCGCTAGTAGGGTTCATTCGGTGTGTACTTGGGTTGAGTTCCGGACAAGAGAAATGAGAATGCCGGCGGGCAATATGGTGGCGGTGGCAATAGTAGCCGTCTCGACGCTGTGGTGCGGTGCGGGCGCAATGCCGGATTCCCCCCTGGCCGAGCTGCAAGAAGGCGCCTGGCTCTACTTCGATGAGACCACCGCCGCCAACGGGATGCCCCGTGATCATCTGGGGGATCCGGTTCTGACCTCGTCCGGCGCGGCGGGCTTCTATCTTACCGCCCTGTGTATTGCCGGGCACAACGGCTGGCTCACCCGGGCGGAGGCCGGCCGACGGGCGCTGCGCTGCCTGGAAACCTTTTCCCGGTTGCCCCGATTCCATGGCTTCTTCGCCCACTACTACGACATCGGTACCGCGGAAGTGGTTCCCATCGTTCACGAAAAGGACGTCGGCGCTGATACCTGGCAGACCGCCTTGTTCATGGCCGGAGCACTCACCGCCCGCGGATGGTTCGACCGAGGAAACGAGCTCGAGAAAAGGATCCAGATGATCACCACCCGGCTGTACAACGAGGTGGAATGGGACTTCATGCTTCAGCCGGCGGGCACCGAGGGTGACGACCGCCTGCTTGCCCGTTACTGGTCCGCTCCGTACGGCTTCTCGCCGGCCGCGTTGCTTACCCCCGACTCACATCTGGAAGCCCTGTTGGCCTACATTCTGGCACTCGGATCCCCCACCCATCCCATACCCGCACGCTACTGGTACCAGTCGTGGGCCAGGCGCTACCGGTGGCTACGCTACAAGGATAAGGACTTCATCCGGTGTCCTCCCCTGCAGGCCCACATCATTCCGCACCTCTGGCTGGAGCTCCGGCACCTGCGTGACCGGGCCGCGGACTACTGGCGCAACTCCCGCAGGGCGGTGCTCGCGAACCGCGCTTTCTGCCTGGCTGGCCTTTACCCGGGAAGGGCCCTATGGGGGCTCGGCTCCTGCCAGGGACCCCGAGGCTATTTCCGCTACGGATATCCCGCGGGAGGACCGGTGGAGGAAGATGCCGTGCTCTGCCCCGCCGCCGCCATCGCAGCCGCCATGTTTCTTCCGGGAACCGCGGAACGCATCGCGCGGGCGTGGGGTGAAGAAACCCCGGCATCGTTCCGCGGCCCGTACGGTTTCTATGACGGCATCAGCTTCAAGAGCGGCTGGCAATCCGACGAAGTCTTCGCCGAGAATCTCGGCCTGCTCCTTGCCGCCATTGAAAACATGCGGTCCGGAATCGTCCGCAAGGCATTCATGCGCAACCGTTGCGTGTGGGCCGCGCTGGAGCAGATCGGATTTGTGGCGGTCGTCGCCGACTTCGACGATCCCGACTCACCCTATGCAGCTTACATACCCCGCGGGGCTCTCATCGGCTCCGTCGCGCCGGGAGTGCGCGGTACCGGACGCGCCCTGCGCATCCTGCCCTCCGGGGAAGGCGGGAGACTTTCCGGCGTGGATATCCACCCTGAGCTTGGCGACTTTGCTCCTTTCGGTTATGTCTCCCTGTTCATCAAACCGGCGGAAGCGCCTCAGATCCGGCTGGTGGATCGGAGCGGGGCGGAGGAAAAACTGGAAATGGTTTCCCGCGTAGCGGTTTCCGGAACGAAATGGTACCGTTGTTATTTCGACCTGGACCGGGTTCGCCGCACCGATCTGGGCCGTATCGACACACTACGCCTGATCTGGCGATTCACCAACGACCTCCCCCGTGAAATCCTGCTGGACGACATCACCCTTACCGCCAAGCTGGACACGGAGCCGCCCGCGCCGGTGGCGGTAA
>DTYT01000082.1 GCA_012961745.1 Kiritimatiellia bacterium
CCCCGCTTGCCGCGCACCACCTCGTCCACCACCGCCAGCTTCATATCCACGCTGCCGCCGCGCAATTCCGCCTGCGGCATGATGAACGTGCGCCCTATGTAGTGATTGCGGATAAAGCCGTAGTCCAGGGGTATGCCGCTCTCCTGCGAGTAACCCAGTGCCGCCGAAAGCCCGCTGTCGGGAACCGGTACTACCACCTCCGCCTCCACCGGATGTTCCCGCGCCAGGCGGCGCCCCAGGCGCAACCGCACTTGGTGGACGTTCTCCCCGAAAATCGTGCTGTCGGGGCGCGCGAAATAGACATGCTCGAAAATGCACTGGCTGACCCGTTGCGGCTCGGCGACGAAACGGGTCGAAGCCAGTCCGCGGTCACCGATGGTAACCAGCTCGCCCGGCTCGACCTCCCGCAGGTACGCCGCGCCCACCTGCTCCAGGGCGCAGCTCTCGCTGGCCACAATGTATCCGTTCCACAGCTTCCCGATGCACAGCGGCCGGAATCCGTGCGGGTCCCGCGCGGCCATGAGCGTCTCACGGGTCATCAGCAGAAACGCAAACGCCCCGCGCAGCCGGGCGAGGGCTCTCTCCACCCGGTACGGCCGGTCACGATATTCCGGATCAGCGATGATGTGCAGCAGAACCTCGCTGTCGGTGCTGGTCTGGAAAATCGCCCCGCGGTCCTGGTACTGGCGCCGAATCAGGTGGGCATTGGTCAGGTTCCCGTTGTGCGCCACCACCCATATCCCGTCCCGGCAGCCCACCACCAGCGGCTGCACGTTGTAGGGCTTGGATGGCCCGGTGGTCGAATAACGGACGTGTCCCAGCGCCAGGTACCCGGGCAACTCGCGCACGAAATCCCGGCCGGAGAACACCGTGGTCAGCAGGCCCTGTCCCTTGATGGAGCGGATCTCCTCCCCGTCGGAAGCAACTATTCCGGCCCCCTCCTGTCCGCGGTGCTGAAGAGCGAACAGTCCCCGGTAGACGTGCGCCGCCGCATTGGCCATCCCGATCACCCCGCAGACGCCGCACGCTTCCCGCGGCCGCTCGCTTGCCGCTACCCTCTCGGGCCTAACCATCCTGATGCATTTCTTCACCGCACGCCCCGTACTCTACGGCGAACCGTGTCCACCCGCAAGCACTGCCACCATCTCCGGCGGCAACAGCGCTACCAGGGTCCCCGAGCCGGCCAGCGGCAGCCCCTCGGTACGGATCCAGCACAGGCCCGCATTGCGGAATTCGCATACCGGTCGATCCTCCCCGGCCAGCAGGTACCCGGCCAGCCTGCCCAGGGAGGGCAGGTGACCCGCAATAAGCACCGGGCTGCGGCCGTGCAGCCTTTCCAGTTCGGCCGTCATCCGCTCCGGTGGGGCGCCGGGAACGAACGCCTCACTCTCCAGCAGCACGGAAGCGTCCTGTCCCAGGCACCGCCGGATGATTTCCGCCGTCTGCCGCGAACGCCGCTTGGGACTGCAAACCAGTTGCCGGGGACGCATCTGCAGCATCGCCAACAGCCGCGACAGTCTCTCCACCGCGGCCCGCCCCGCGTCACTCAGGGGGCGCTCCGGGTCCAAGCTCTCCGGTAGAGCCTCGCCGTGCTGAACCAGGAATAGATCCATGACCACCTCCTCCGCATGCATCACCGGTGAGGCCGGCACCGGCAACGTCGGCCATGATACCACGCCTTTCGCCTGCCGGGGACTCCCGCGGCCTCTCGGCGCAACCCGCCCGGGCGGTCCACGGGCGCAATCACCCTCGTGCCGGTGTCCGGACTTTCCTACACCCCGCGGAACCCTGCTGCCGCGCACTCTCCGGCTGGCAACCAGGATGCGCAGGTCGCGAAGTTTTTACCCAAAAGTTCCAAGGTTTGGAAGTTTCCAGCCCAAAAGTTCCAAGGCTTGGAAGTTTCCAGCCCAAAAGTTCCAGGGCTTGGAAGTTTCCAGCCCAAAAGTTCCAAGGCCTGGAAATAACGCGCCGGAGGCGTAGCGCGGCC
>DTYT01000083.1 GCA_012961745.1 Kiritimatiellia bacterium
AGATATCCGAACTGCTGGTTGGTGACGATGCCGCGGTCATCCGACCGGTCGTTGTCCGCATCGAACAGCGATGCGGTTACCCGGTTGGTTCCCATCAGATCGGCGATGTCGCTGGCCGACACGCTGGTCCACTTCCACGTGCTGGTACACTCGCCCTCGAAACTCTCCGAGTAGGGCGAACTTTCCGCTGAATCGTAGTCAGCAACATTGTCCACCGTAAAACTGGCCGTGCCGTCGGTATTGGTAACGTCCACGTTCATCTGGGTACTGGGATCGGCGGTCCCCCGAGACAATCCGCTCCCGACATCATAGGCGCCGAAAATCAGGCGCAACGGCGCGGCAGTACTGACATTGGCCAGGTCCCCGTCCGTCAGGTAGAAATACGCGTTGGTGGTCAGGTCACTGGCCGAATAGCTTGTAGCCCCGATTCTGACCCCCAGGGGAGCAGCACGGCTCAGCGCCATGTTGTCGAAGTAGGCCCGGGCACTTCCGCTGCCACCGACATCCCAGACGCCGATCACCGGCCGTACGTAGACCACCCCCGATGCCGGCGAGGTGGCCGCCACGCTGAATGTCTGCCAGTTGGTGGTCAGGAGACTGTTGAGGTTGATCTCGTTGTCGTTGCCCAGGTCCTCTCCGGCGCTGTCCTTGAATTCCAACTTCAGGTAATTATTCACCACATCGAAGCCGGATTCCTTCCGCGCCCTCACGGTAAGCACGTAGATCGTGTCGTCGGCACCGGCAGCGTCTCGGTAATATCCTCCATCACCCTGTTCCTGCACGTAAATGCACCCGCTGGAACTCTCGCCGTTGGTGGCGTCGCTCCCGATACCGATACCGTAAATGCTCCAGCCGGCGGCGTTGGTTTCGAAACCCGGATTGCCGATCAGGTTCTCCCAGGAGACCCGGGGGACCGCAGTGTCGTCATCCACCACCTCGAAGGTCATCGGCGTGCCGTCTTCCAGAACCGCCGTGTTGGTTATTCCAGCGGCATTGGAACTGATCATGCTCACGCGGGTGGTGTATACCCCCAGGACCACCACGGACGAATCGGCGCCGGAGTGTGTGCTGTTGGAGGCTACCACCGTGGTGCCGGTCGCCTGGTAAGTGAAAGACGCGTAAACGCGGTCCGTAAGGATCTCGGTCCCGCTCGGGTTCAGAATATCGAAATTCGGCCGGAAGTACGGCGGGATGGTATTGGTGGTCTCCACGCCGTCCGCACAATACAGCCAATGCACGACGCTGAACGTGCCCCCGGTGATCTGGCCGTCGGTGACGTCCTTTCCGCCGTTGACCGAGTAGTTGGTGACCACCGGCGGTGCGCTGGGCCACAGAACCGCGTCATCAATCTGCAACGCTCCGTTCGACCCGACGCCGACCGCCTCTATGTGCCACCTCACCCAGGCCACGTCCGCCCCGGCGGTCGCAGTCACCGAGTAGTAGGTCCACGTCTCCCCGGGATTGGAGAACGTGTTGGTGTTACCGCCCAGGCGCGTTCCGGTACCGTCGTAGAACTCCACCTTCAGGCGGGAAGCCGCACTGGTGAAATTCCAGTCGTTCCACACCCAGGCCCCCGCCTCCCAAATGGTACCCTGGTCATACTCGTTGGTTATCTCCTGCCACCAGGCTCCGTTGTCGTAGCCCGCCCAGCTGCCCCGGATGGCCGCCTGCCAGAAATCGCTGTGCGCCCGCCACTGCTCGCGGGAAGCCGAGTTGGAGTAGCCGCCATGGGTATCCGGATCCCCGTACTTCCAGTGATAGGCGCCCGCATTGGGCGCGTTGGTTGTCGGCGGAACCTCGAAACTGGGGTTCTCCAGCAGGGTACGTAACACGTAGTGCTGTCGGGCCACATACTTTTCTATGGCGCCGGCATCGAAGTTCTGTACGCCGGAAGTAGTGCCGCTGATGGTGTTGGTGTCCGTATCCGCGAAAGTACCCACCACCCACTTGACCAGGCTGCCGAACTTCACCGCACTCCCGATCGGCAGGCTGAGAACGGTGTTCGCCCCAATGGTGGAAATTTCCACGAAACTGCGCGTGGCCCAGTCGTTGGTGGTATACATGAACCACAGCTCCTCGTTGGAGCCGGACTGCTCGGCCGTGGATTTCGAATCCAGGTAGAGATTGGTCAGGTCGTTGGAGGCGACCGGGGTTCCAAAGGTCACCAGGGTACCCACGTGGTTGATTTCATTGACCGCAAAAGCCGCCATGGAATCGTTACAAGAATCCGCCAGCGTGTTGCCCGTGTCGGTGATGTTTAGGATGTACCACTTGCCGGTCTCCGCGCTGTCCACGTGGATGTCTACCGGTTCGTCGCAGGACCAGTCGCTGCCTCCCATGCGCACCCGGCTGTCCCACACCACGCTGTTGTTGGGCGCCGAAGTGAACCCCACCCCATTGGCGGCCACCTGTTTATTCCACCAGTTCCACTCCCACTTCATCCAGAACTCGTCCGTCGTATTGGTGACGATGTAGCGGGCCTGGTATTGTATCTGGCCGTTGGTGGTCGGATTGCAGGTGGTTGTACCTTCGGCATTGTTGGTACTCCAGGCATGCCATTGCAACGGGCCGTTGTAGGTATCCGCCGCGGCGCCCAGTCCACTGAGCAACACCACCACGGCCACCCGCGGGATCAGGCCTTGACCGATCCGGCGGCCGGCCCGTTCTTTGGGAATCCTCTTCATCGGTCCACCTTCACCCGGAATTGCGCCGCACCGTAGTCCAGCGCGTTGCTCACCGTAACCGTCATCCACTCGCCGGTAGCGGTGATGATACCCGAGAGATCCTCGAAAGTTACGCCATCCGCACTCAGATCGTTGGTCGCCGCCTGCACCACGTAGTTGGTCCCCGGCTCGGAGTCAAAGGTCAGACAGATTTCGTTGCCGCCGGCAGGTGATACGCGGCATATCCGCACCAGATCGTTCGAATCCAGCACATCCGTACCGGCGGCGAACTCGTCCCCGTCCGGCATACCGTCTTTGTCCGTGTCCGGATCATTGGGATCGCTGCCCAGACTTTTTTCCCACGAGTTGTGCAGGCCGTCGGCGTCGAAATCCCGCGGGTCGATGGGATTGGTGGTCGCCCCCACCGAAACCTCGATCACCGAGTTACCATCCACCGTATATACCGGCGAATCGACATAGAACGACGCATCCGAAAGATTCCGGGCATTGAACACGCGTACGAATATCTTGGACCCGTCACCCGGGCGGGGATCCGCGATCGACAGGCTGAAGTAGCCGGGCTGCGACAGATTGCGCGGCGTCATCTTGCCGATGGCGGTCTGGCCGCCTTCCACTGGAGGATTCTCCGGATCGGGGCTTCCGTCGTAGTTCGGCGCATTGACCACGTCGTTGGAAGCCCAT
>DTYT01000084.1 GCA_012961745.1 Kiritimatiellia bacterium
CAGGGGTGGGAGGCTCTGGAGGGCGAGGGATTCGGTCGCATCAGCTTCGTGGTGCCGGCGCGTGACTTGCGGATCGGAGAAAACTCCCTCACCTTGCGTGCCGCGTTCCGCACCCGGATGCCGGGCGACCGCCGCGAGCTGGCCGTGGCCGTGGATCGCATCCTGCTGGTTCCGCTGGACCGCATCTCGGCCGAGGACGTGCTGTTGGTGATGTCGCGACTCGGGCATTAGGAAACGGGAACATCTGGGCAGAGAGGGCGCTGCCGCGGGTTTCCAGTATGCCGGTGCGATCTTGGGCCTGCTTTTATGTCGTGCTGCGGCGTGTGCACGGAGCAATAATCCCTTGTGCATAAATTTCGCCTGACAAATGGCATGCGAATATGCCTGCTACAGACCAATAGAGCCGCAATCACCTATGTAAGAGCAGAAAAAAGGCAAAGAATCACCCGCTTCTAATGCTCGACAATTACGCTGGTAGAAACGCCAGCGGTGACGCATACGGGCTGACGTGGACCGTGAGAAGACAGTCGCCTGTCACCCGGCGGGCGCGTAAAGATGGTGCACCCCAGGACTGCGACTTTGACGCTGTGGCGGGATGCAGCGGTAGCGTCTCTGCGGTGGGACCGCGGATTGCGCCCGAAAGCGACCCGGTTGCCGCCGCAAGGGCGTCGAATCCCATATCCCCCCGCACCGCAGTTTGGTGGAATAACCGGCAAGGATAAGCCCTGCCGGCGGAGGGGGGACCTGTCCAAGGCTTGGAAAATTCCGGCCCGAAACTTCCAAGGCTTGGAAAATTCCGGCCCTAAACTTCCAAGGCTTGGAGATTCCCGGCTGAAAACTTCCAAGGCTTGGAAATAGATCGCCGGAGGCGCAGCGCGGCCGGTGCGGGTTGTGGTCCTGCCCGGACTCGGTAGCAGAAGTCAGTTGCATCCGGGAACCTGTTGCTCACCAGATACATGATCGAGGCTTGTGCCTGCGGCGTGAAGAAGGGCTTCGGGCAGAGGATGACCCCGTTGTGATACATGTACCCGTTGTTCAGCACTGCACATGCGCGGGCTCGTCTCCTTCATGCAGATGGCCGGCCACGTCTCGCTGCGACACCTCCTGCAGCAACGAAACCCGGATGTTTGCAAGTTGCCTAACGCCGTCCAGGATGTCCGTCGTTTTGGGTTCGAAGTTGTATGTGACCGACTAGGTCGAATCATACTGAAGCTCTACGTGGACGCCCCGGTTCTGCTGGCCGCCGTCGGAAGATGGCGCGCGCCGCAGGCACAGCTCCATGATCCTGTTGATGGATATTTGGTCGCAAGGCAATCCAAAATGGCGCTCAAGTCGAATCCTGCTCCAGGCGGGGGGGATCCGATTGCCGACGGGGCTTTCTTCAAGCCCAATTCACGGGGGGGTATGAAGGAGTCGGAGCGTACCCGCCGGCGCCGTGCGGCTCTGGATCCACCGTGCGTATTCGTTGACAACTCAGGTATTTGGCTGGGCGACGAGCTCGGCCTCGGCGTCTTTGGATGCTTGGGCGGGATCATCAACACGTACAAGAGGTTCTTATAGGGAATTGTGGATCCCCGGGACATGTACCCGCAATTCGGGACGAGAATCTTCAGCACTGCATGACGAGTTGCGAAGGTGCGGGGACTGCCGAAGACTGCAAGAGTCCGGGGACTGGCCCAGGAGACTGGTGGCGAACCCATGAAGAATCTCGGCCTTGAAGACGAAGGTGCAAGCGTGGCAGACTC
>DTYT01000085.1 GCA_012961745.1 Kiritimatiellia bacterium
CCCGGGCCACCGCACCGCTGTTACACTGTGCGCCGAAAAAGACGTAACAGTTGGTCAGCGATTCGTCGAGATCCAGAGGACCGGAGGCGGCACCCTGTTCCGTAGAGGGGATGATCGGGCTTCCATCGGAAGCCAAGCGGACCTCCACCACGTAGTTGCTCGGCTCCAGACCGAAGCGCAGTTCCACCGAATCTTGGGCCAGGAGGAGGCTCAGGTTGGATACGGTTCCCTGGAACAGCAGCGCTCCTTCACTCATGGGTGAGTTGGTCTTCGTCCGGAAATACAGTCTCAATATGTCGGCTTCGGCATCATAGGCGCCCTTGAGTATGGCTGCCGACGGCGCGCGCACCGGATCGTTGGTTTGGGTGCTCAAACTGGTTACCAGGAAGACGTCGCTGCCCGGGACGCCTTCGGTCACTGCGATATCACGCAGCACACCTTTGACCACGTACCGGCATCCCCTCTCGTTGCGCCGGAAGGTGTCGGTTGAGGCATATCCCGCTACCGGCCCATGGGGCACCGGAGAAATGTGCAGCGCGCCGTCTGCCTCATATAACTCCGCGGGCGGGTCCCCCCCGGGGACGACCTGCCACACGGCGCCCGTGGAAGGATCTGCAAAGTCGTCCGCCAACAGGAATCCCCGGAATGGCTCGAAGTGGAAGCTGCTGACGACCATCTCCAACGTCTCGGTCGAGGAGGAGGGAGTCCGTCCTTCGTAGAGCCAAAGATTCATTATCACCTTTTGTCCGCACTCGACCGGTATCCCGCGATTGACGAAAGACCGTTCGGCGATCACGGTTCCGGGTGGCGGGGATGGATGGTGACCGAACCAGGACCGGAAGCGCACGCGGTCGGGCCGCCAATCTATTTCGTGGGATGTCGGTGAGTTGGTCAGCACCATGTAGAAGGCCTGTGCATTGCCCGGAATGGTATAGGGCTGTACGGTATAAGTCACCGTGGTCACCGTGCTTTCGGTCCAGGCCGACGAAAACTCGATATCGAGTTCGTTGTGGTTGGTTCCCCAGACTTCCGGCGCGGCGTAGATGAACAGTGCGCCTACCACGCTGGTGCCGAGCTGATCGACCGGGCTGTCCACGTACCACAGGTAGCGGCCGAATCCCGGCGATTCGAGGCTTTCCACCGCCGCACACCACCAGATGTTGTCGCTGCAGGCGATCCGCAGGTGAAGGCGTTCTTCCTGGTCCACCCACACGCAGTTGGTGCTGAAGTAGTTGGGTCCCGGGCCACCGTAACAGTCATCGACCTCCCATCGGTAACCAGCCCATTGGAGGGTGTCGGTAGGAACCAGGTACAGTGCGCAGTCATCGAAATAGGCATGCCCGGATTCCCAATCCGGGGACTGAACAAAGATGGGAATGATACGGGCGAATGCCGCTCCCGGTACGGTCTTTCCCTTGACCGAGGCGCGTATCCAGCGACCGGTAAGGCTGCCGGAATCCAACTTGACCGCGGATGAAGCGCGTACCAGCAGCCCGGAGTCGGCCGAGTAATACTCCAGGTTGACCGCCGCATAGGCCCGCCCCTGGAGATTGGACGAAGCGTAGAGCCAGCCGGATGCTTCCCATATCTGGCCCGGTGACACGGGGTGGTCCTGCCACGCTCCGGAGGCGTTCCATTCGTTGGTCGGCCACCAGTTTCCCCACGCGACCAGGGCGTACCGTCCCGACCGGGCGAAGGGAACCTCCGAACGATAGGCATTGTTGAACCTGGTCCAGGCGGTTATCTGGGTTTGGCCGCTGCCCTGGTCGAACCCCGGATTGACCAACACGTTGCTGAACAGCTCCTGGGATCCCGCCCGTTCGCAGGCCACAAAGAAAGCGATGACTGCTGTGAGTCGGCCCATAATCCAAATACTAGACTATCCTTGGCCGCCGGGCGAGATCAGTGGTCGCTTCGGCCGGTGGGCATCTTAGAGTTTGGAAAAAGGGCTACCCGTCGGGCCCCGTGCGTGTTAATACGTTTTACTCGCGGTGAGAATGCCGGACAACGCGACATACCGCTGGATGCTGCGACTGATTGTTGGCGGCTTGATTGTGCTCCTGTTGTGGTTGCTGGCTCCGCATCCTTCGCCGGAGGAGGAGGCGGGCGTGGTAGAGATCCATTACATGGGGCCCGGCGGCCCCATCCACGGGGCGATGGAAGATGCCATCCGCGAATTCGAACGGCTCAGCCGCGAGCGGCACCGCATTGATCCGGAATACCCGGTCTACAAGGTGGTTTCCGGACAGAATGCGTCGCGGAATCAGACTGAGGACCCCACGCGGTTCCTGGTGAGTCTAGCGGGGGGCACGCCGCCCGACGTGATCTTTTTCGATCGGTTCGCCATCAGCGAGTGGGCGGCGCGGGGGGCCTTCACGCCGCTGGATGGGTACTTGGAGCATGACCGTCAACGCTGGGATCGTTGGCGGGAGCGGCTTTGTGAAGATCCGGGGGCACTCCCGCCGTGGCCCGGTGCCCGGGAAGAGGCGCCCCGGG
>DTYT01000086.1 GCA_012961745.1 Kiritimatiellia bacterium
CCGCGTATCCACCGATACGATCCGGGCATGGGGTATCCCCGCCCGCCGCACGGCTGCGTACAGCATCCCGGGGAAATGGAGGTCATCGGCATACAATGCCCGACCGGTGACTTTATCGATCGCGTCCTTGCGGGGCAGGGGTGAACCGATGTAGCGTCCCGGACGCACCGCGGGAACCACCGGATCCACCGGAACTCCGGCGGCGTCCAGCACCGCGCGCACGATGGCATGATAACCGGTGCAGCGGCAGAAATTGCCTTTCAGCCTGCGCCGTACCTCTCCCTCGCCCGGCGTGGTGCCCCGTGCGCGGTGCTGGTCGATAAGCGCCTTGGCGGCCATGATCATCCCCGGCGTACAGAATCCACACTGGACCGCACCGTGCCGGATGAAAGCCTCCTGGAGCGGATGCAGCCGTCCATCCATCCCGGCCAGTCCTTCTATGGTCTCGATCGCTGCACCCGCCGCCCGGGAGGCAGGAATGCGGCAGGAGCGCACTGCCCTTCCATTCATGATCACAGTACACGCGCCGCATACCCCCTCTCCGCACCCGATCTTGGTACCGGTAAGGCCCAGCTCGGACCGCAGCACATCCGCCAGCGAGCGGTCCTCTCGCAGGTCGAGATCGTAGGTTCGTCCGTTTACCGCTACGGTGGACAATCGTTCCCTCACCGGGCAGTATAACACGCGTGTCAGCTGCCGGCCAGCAGCAAAGCGCAATGACGCCGCACCGGGGGCCGCAGACTGCCCCGACAGCGCTGTGGGACGACTGCCGCGATGCAGCTCTTTACGTCCACGTGCCGTTCTGCACGCGGAAATGTCCTTACTGTGCTTTCTACTCGATACCCCTTGACGACACATCGCTGTGCAGGAAGTACCTTGAAGCCCTGGACATGGAAATTGCACAGGCCACCCGCTGCAGGTGCATCCGTACCGTTTATGTTGGAGGCGGCACGCCCACTGCGCTGGACGCCGCATCGCTGGAACTACTGATGGGTACCATCCGCGGGGCGCTTCAGGAATCTCCGGAGGAATGGACCTGCGAGGCCAACCCCGAAAGCCTGGACGGGGATAAGGCCGCCCTATTGGCGGCCGCCGGGGTCGACCGCATATCAATCGGGGCGCAGACCTTCGATCCGGACGGCCTCCGGACACTGGGAAGACGACACGGTGCCGCCGATACCCGGAGAGCTGTCGAGGCTTGCCGCCGGGCCGGCATCGAGAACGTCAGCCTGGACCTGATGTATGGATATCCAGGGTCTTCTTTGCGTCGCATTGAGCAGGACATTCGGAATCTGATGGCCTTGGCTCCCGCGCACGTTTCCGTGTACGCCCTCTCGGTGGAACCGGGCACGCCGCTGGATAGGATGGTGCAGAGAAGGGAGATCGAGCTGCCTGGCGACGAAAGTCACGCCCTTCAGTACGAACTCCTGCGGCGTCGTCTGGCGGAAGGCGGCTACCGGCAATACGAGCTGAGCAACTTTGCGTTGCCTGGCTACCGCTGCCGTCACAACTGGACGTACTGGAGTGGGGGACAGTATATCGGCTGCGGGCCGGGAGCCCATTCGTTCTCTGGCGGCAAACGCTGGTGGAATCCGCCTGATCTCGTGCGTTGGTGTACTTCGGTGCTGGAAAGCGGCAGGCCACAGATCGAGTTCGACGAGCACTTGAGTTCCGAGAAGCGTGCGCGGGAGCTGCTGGTGGTCGCCCTCAGGCGGAGCGAAGGCGTGAATCGAGGCTGGTTCCGTACATTGACGGGTTTCGACTACCGGCAGCTGTGCGCCCCCGTCGTCAGACAGTTGTGCGATCTGGGGCTGCTGACCGACCAGGGAGACCGACTGCGCTTGACTGAGAAAGCTTACTTTGTCAGCGATGCGGTCTTCCGGGAACTGATTTAGGCACCCTGGGATGCCGCTTGAGCGCTCGGCCTCAGCGCCCTCATCTGCCGTTGCGCCGCCGTGCCCTTGACAGAAGGCGCGGATGTGCCATGCTCCGGGATGTGACAGAGTCCCGCGCCAGGCCTGATTGGGATACCTACTTCATGGAGATCGCCCACGTGGTCTCGCGTCGCGGCAACTGCCTGCGCCGCCAGGTGGGAGCGGTAATCGTCCATGGGTTCCGCATAATTTCCACCGGCTACAACGGCACTCCCCGCGGCGTGCGCAACTGCTTCGAGGGTGGATGCGCCCGTTGCGCGGCAGCGGTGGATAGCGGCGAATCCCTGGGCGAATGTATCTGCGCCCATGCCGAGGAAAACGCGGTCGTGCAGGCAGCCTTCCACGGAACCGCCGTCCACGGGGCGCGGCTCTACTGTACGACCAGTCCCTGACTGATGTGCGCGAGGATGATTATCAACGCGGGGATCAGCGAGGTCATCTACGAGGAGGAATACCAGTTTACGGAGCAGACGCGTGCGCTGCTGGAGGAAGCGGGCGTGACCTTCCGCCGTTGTCGCCGATAAGGGGGAGCCGGCGGCGGCGCTTCAGGGAAACTGCAGGTAAACCTTTCGGCGGCGATTGTCGAAAGTGACCCGGTATTGCATGAGCACCATCCCGCCGAGATAGAATATCTTGCTTTCGGTCATGTCTTCCTCGCTCACCGCAGCGGCTTTGAGGCTTGGTATGACGAATCCCCCCAGGTCCAGGTCCACCGTGCGCCATGCGGGAGGGTGGCTGCGGGCAGTGCCTTTGTGCACCAGGGCGGGAGTGAGCAACTCGTAATTGCCGCCGGTATCGAGGATCACTTTCACCCGGCGGCGTCCGTCGAGCACGCCGACCGCCGCCGGAAAGTCGTCCTCGACAAGAAAAAGTGCCGCGACGAGACGCTCCAGTGACGGTCGGTCGGTTTCCGCTGTGGAAAGAGTAAGTACGCCTACGCGGGGATCGGTGACCACGTAATTGAACGCCCGGATGAAGTCGTATCCTAGGACTACACCCGAGACCGGCCGGAACAGATCGGGAAACGCTTGCATACCGCGGCGGTCGTCCAGGATTTGCAGGCACGAGTCGTACATGCGCATCCGCTCCATGCGGATCATGCCGGCCACAGCCAGCAAGGCCCGGCGAGAACCGGTCTGGGGCAGTACCGGGTTTCCCACGACCCGCTCCGCGAGGCGGCCTTTGCCATGGAGGAAGAGATGCAATCGCGCCCGGGCCGCTGCCCCGTAGGCCGCAAACGATCCCGGGAACCCGCTGCGCAACTCGGCAGTCAGACGCCACTGATTGATCTGCAGCGCCAGCACGGGACGATACATGCCGGGTCGGTAGCGTGAAAGCAGGGGGAGCTCAACGGTCATACCGGCGGGCGGTTCAAAGCGACGCTCCGCGGGGGGCGGAGTCCGCATAACGTTCTTTCCGGTCCGCGACAGGCGGACAAGCTGGGAGGGTAACAAGCTCCATTGTGCCGGATGTCGCGCGAGACATGCCCCCAGCCCCACCAGGCAGATGGCGGCGAGAAGCAGTCGGGCCAGCCGACCGGTATTCATGCTGATGCTGATCACCGGTGCCGGTTTCATTTTCGGGCCGCCGTCTTCCGCTTTTACGGGCGCGCACTTTGCCCGAACTGCGCGCGCTCACCAGCACGGCCGATAATGTTCATCCAGAGAAAAAGCGCCAGCGATATGCCGTACCACCGGACGGACCCCATCCCGCGGGCTGCCGACAACTTCCACCACATCGAAACGGATGAACCGCGGGGGATTCTTGAGCGATCTCAAATAGCGCGCCGCTGCCCGCGAGAGAAGTCTCCGTTTCGCCTTGTCTACCGCATGGATGGGTCGCCCGAACCGCTCGTCGCAGCGGGCCTTGACTTCCACGAAAACAAGGACCTGGCCGTCACGGGCGATCAGGTCCAGCTCGTCCCGGCGTCCCACGCGGACGCGCCGCCCGATAATCTTAAGTCCTTTGCGACGGAGTTCCCGCTCCGCCACGCGCTCGCCCCACCGACCGATGCTCAGGTGAGGAGCCCTACTCCGGACGGATGGCAGCCAGCTAGCCGGCATGAGCTTCCTCCAGAGAGAGGTTCATCTGGCGGGGGCCGAACCACTCGCAAAGCGGCCGGAAAGACATGCGGTGCTCGGGGCATGGTCCCCATCTTTTCAGAGCCAGAAGGTGGTTCTCAGTTGCATACCCTTTGTGGCGGGCGAACCCGTAGCGGGGATAGCGCCGGTCAAGCCGTTCAAGCATGCGGTCGCGCACCACCTTGGCCACCACGCTGGCCGCGGCAATGAGAAGACTTGCGGAGTCACCATCTACAATACAGCGCGAGTCCCACCCGAGGTCTCCCGCGCGTGGCCCGTCGACCAGAGCCACTCCCCGGCCGCATCCCAGCCGGGAGAGCGCCCGCCGCATGGCCTCGAAGGTCGCTTCCAGAATGTTTTTCCGGTCGATCGTGCGCGGGCCCACGGCGCCGACTCCTATACTGACACCAGGCAGGGTGCGCAGGATACGGAAAAACTCCTCCCTCTTTGGGGGGGACAGGCGCTTCGAATCGGTCAGGCCGTCCAGCGCGGCAACTGCCTCGGATTCCAACTGCTGGCGGGGAATGAACACCGCCGCCGCCACCACGGGACCGGCCAGCGGGCCCCGACCGGCTTCGTCCACTCCCACCACCCGGGAGTCCTTACGCCAGGCTAGGCGCTCGTGGCGCAACATGGGATGCTGTCTCGCTCCCACCCGTTCACTCCTTGAGCTGTAAATCGCCGGTGATGAAAAGTCGCCGTCCGCGGCGGATGATTTTCAATTTTCTTTCGGGAAATTCCTCCTGCAATCCGCGTTGCAGCTTCTCCTGCACGGCGCTCAATACCTCTTCGTAGAGGGATTGCGGCACTCTGGCCAGCGTGACCAGGTTGACGTCCACTACGTAGGACCGTCCCGTCCCGGTTCCGAATCCGGGGCTGAAGGAAGCCCCGATATCGAACAGACCGTCCTGTTCCGGGTTGGCAGTGACCCCTTGCGGCAGGCGGGCGGGATGCAGAGGCAGGCGGTCGCCGTACTTTTTCTCCAGATCACAGTCTATGCGGTCGAATACCCGTTTGAGGCGGGCTTCGAACTCCTCGGCCAGTGGATGGCGGATCGACATGCAAACTGATCAGGTTACAGGCTTGGGGTGAGCGACGGGACTCGAACCCGCGACCTACAGGGCCACAACCTGTCGCTCTAACCGACTGAGCTACGCTCACCGTCCAGTATTAAGTTATAGCTTTGTCTTACCTTATCCAATAAAAAAGTCGGGAAGGCGTACCGGTGCGGGGCGCCGACACTGATCGCACCACGATGGGAGGTCCCTTTTCGGAGTGGAGCACCGGATGCGGGAAGCCGACACATCGCCGCAGGACGGCGGCCGGCGCCGTCTTGTCCCCCGGCTGAGCCCGGTAGAAGCGGTGGCGCTTGCTTATCTTGCCGCCAGCCTTTTCCTTATCTCGGTTTCCGGAAGGCGCTACTATTGGATATTGCCGGAATGCGGCTTGATCGTGGCGAAGATGGCGCTATGGGCCGTACCGGCGGTTGCGGTGGCAATAGTCGCCGACGTCTTCGGGTGGGCCGCCCGCAGCAGGCGCCTCGTCCTGTTGGCCTATTACCTGCTTCTGACCATCGCCCTCATCGGCACGCAGCTGGAGGCTTCCCTGATCCGCACTCACTACCTGTCCCGCATGACCCGCATGGTCAGGGAGGTGGGCGTCCTCAGCTTGGCATGCATGGTCCTGCTGGCGGTCGCCCTGGCGGTCGGGTGGTATCGGCACCGTGAGCGGACC
>DTYT01000087.1 GCA_012961745.1 Kiritimatiellia bacterium
CAGCGGCTCCACCGCACCGGAAAGCTGGCCGTACCAGAAACTCCGGCCGCGGCTGAGTCCCGCCCGGCGCAGTGGCAGGGAAACGGCCATGCCTTCGGGGAAGTTCTGCAGCCCTATACCGAGAGCCAGGGCGATGGCGCCGGCCAGGGTGTAGCTGGGGTCACCGGCCGCGGCTGCGCCGAAGGCCACGCCGACCGCCAGTCCTTCGGGGAAGTTATGGAGGGTGACTGCGATGACCATCAGCAGGGTACGGCGCCATGTGGTGGGTATGCCTTCCGGCGTGCCATGCGGGTCGTCAGGATGGATGTGAGGAAGAAACATATCTATGCTTCGTAGGCAGATCCCCCCAACGAGAAAACCGATGGCTGCCGGAAGCCATGCCAGGCGCCCGTAGGCACCCCCCATTTCAATTGCCGGGATGAGCAGGGACCAGCAACTGGCGGCGATCATCACGCCGGCCGCGAAACCCAGCATGGCGTCGAGTAGGCGGCGGCCAGGCGTGCGTACAAAGAAGACCGCTGCAGCCCCCAGCAAGGTCACCGCCCAGGTGAACATGGTGGCCAGCAAGGCCTGAATGACCGGGCTCAAGAGCATGGTCCGGACTTCACTGTGCACTCAGCTGCCGGTACTGTAACAGTCGGACGGGGCAACCGGCAAGAGAGTGCTTCGGGGGTGTGATTCAGCCCCGGCCTTCCAAGCTACGGAGCCGGTCCAACAGTTGCCTCATGTCGCCGGTCACCGGAGCTTCCAAGGTCATTTCCCCGCCCTTGGGGTGCTCAAACCGTATCCTGAAGGAATGCAGCATTTGGCGCTGTGCCTGGATATCGGTCTCCGGAACCCGTCGTCCGCCGTACTGCCGGTCGCCCAGAACCGGATGACCGCGCCAGGCGAGGTGTACCCGTATCTGGTGAGTTCTGCCCGTGACCAGTCCAATCTCCAGGAGTGCGGCGATGTGGAAGTCCTCCAATACGGTATAACAGGTCTCCGCCCTTCTCCCCCGACGGCTGCGGGTGCTCATTCTTTTTCGATCGCGCGGATGGCGGCCGATGGGGGCGCGAATGACGCCCTTGGCCGGCGAAGGGACGCCCCGAACCAATGCCAAATAGGTCTTACGGATGCGGCGGGTGCGGAACTGTAATGCCAGTGAATACAGGCTTCTCTCGTTCTTGGCGACGAGGATTATGCCGCTGGTATCCTTGTCCAGCCGGTGGACGATACCAGGACGCAAGGCGTCGCCGGGGAAATCGAGGTCGGGACAGTGATAAAGGACCGCGTTTACCAGCGTGTCGTCGCTGTGACCCGGAGCAGGGTGCACAACCAGACCCGGTGGCTTGTTTACAGCGATCAGGTCGGCATCCTCGTAGACGATATCCAGAGGGATCGGACACGGAGTCAACGCGCCTGCGGTTTCCGCGGGAGGCAGTCGGACGCTCACCACTTCTCCGCCGCGGACGAGGTAATGAGGGGTCTGGGTGCGTCCCTCTACCCGGACATGGTTTCCGCGAATCAGGCGCTGCCACCTGGAACGCGAGAAGCGCCGATCGGCCTTTGCCAGCCACACATCCAGACGCAGTCCCGCATCCGATGCGGGGACCCGGAGTTTCAGGGTGGCTTCATCCGGTACCATCGGCCCTCCTCAGCGGCGAGACTCGGCGGGGCTTTCTGCGGCCTTCACGGAATCGCTTCCCGAGCGGCGCCAGACCCGGAACAGCACAACCAGGCCGCTGGCGACCAGGAAAAGGCTGATCCATTGTGCCACGGTCAGGGGGCCGGCCCGCATCCGTTCGTCTCCGCGGATGAATTCAAGCAGGAAACGGATGGGGGGGTATGCCAGCAGATATGCCGCGGTAGGCAGGCCCCGTGACGGGCGCCGCAGGTAGAGCCGCAGCAGCAGAAGGTATATCATGATGTTGGCCAGGCTCTCGTACAACTGGGTGGGATGGCGATAGGCGCCCTGCATCCAGATCGCCCAGGGCAGACGGGCGACGGATCCGTAGCAGCAGCCGTTGAGGAAACATCCGATGCGGCCTATGGCATGGGCGAGGGGAAGACCGGTAAGGGTGAAGTCCGTCAGCTCGAGAACCGGCATCTGCCAGCGTCGCGACAGGATCAGAACCATGACGAACCCGCCGACAATGCCGCCGTAGAAAATCAGCCCCCCGTGGTCGATCCTCAGCATCTCCCACGGATCCTCGAGGTAGTATTGCAAGTTGGCCGCCACATAGTTCAAACGCGCTCCCAGCAGTCCGCCCAGAACCAGCCAGATCGCCAAGTCGGAGCCCCGGGAAGGAGACCAGCCTTTCCACCGTGCGAGAAGTGACCAGTGGGCACTGGCCGCCAGAAAGGCAAGGGCGCCCAGTACACCATACCAGTAGATTGCCTTCGCACCTATATGGAAGCAGATCGGATGCACCCCGCCACTCCAACCATCATCGCCATCCCGGTTGCTCCGCAGACCACCGCGTTTCCGCAACCCGATCCTGACGCAATCCTTTTACCTCCCAACGGGCGGCGAGACAACAACGATCGCGAGCGTACATCTAAGTTGAACCGTGGTGTCAACGGTCTTACACTTAGGCTGGCGATCCCAGGAGTACCTGCCGGTCATGGATGATGTTCTCGAAATCGATGCCGAAAGGGTCGACAAGATAGTGTGTCGCGGATGCGGGGCGGTCTTGGATACGCGCCCGGTGCGGCCGCTGGAAAAGATTGCCTGCCCCAAGTGCGGGACCGGGAACTACGCGCCCCTTCGGATGGGTAATTTCCTTCTTCTGGAGCTGTTGGGCAAGGGTGGAATGGGGGCGGTCTACCGGGGCCTCGACGAGACCCTGGGACGCTACGTGGCCATCAAGGTGATGCGCCGTTCTCTGGCGGCGGATCGCCAGTTCGTCGAGAATTTCCTGCGGGAGGCACGGGCGGCGGCCGCGTTGAGCCATCTCAACGTGGTCCAGGTGTACTCCTGCGGCGAGTGGAGGGGGCAACCTTACATCGTCATGGAGCTGGTGGACGGGGGACGGCTGGACGAAGAGATTTCGAAAGGCGAGCCGATGGATGAGGTGCGGGCCCTCGAGATCGCCCTTGACGTGGCGGAGGGGCTCAGGGCGGCGTCGCAGATCGGATTGGTTCACGGCGATATCAAACCCGCCAACATTCTTTTCGATGCTCATGGCACCGGCAAGGTCGCCGATTTCGGACTGGCACGGTTTGCACGACGGGAGCCGGACAGCAAGGAAATATGGGGCACGCCCTACTACATAGCCCCGGAAAAGGCACGCGGTCAGAAGACGGACCACCGGGCGGATATCTACAGTCTCGGCGCAACGATATATCACGCCTTGGGGGCCAAACCGCCGTTCGAAGGCGAGACGGCCACGGATGTTGTCCTCGCGCGCCTGAAGAATCCGGCTATCGGCCTGCGCGTGCTTCGGCCGTCACTTCAGCCGGAAACCGCTGACGTGGTGGCCAGGATGCTCGAGGCCGACCCGTTCATGCGCTACCCGACGTACGAGTCCCTCATTGCCGACCTGCGAGAGGCGCTACGCATCGCCAAGCAGCAGAGTCGCGGATCCCCTGCGGCCAGGAGGCGCGCGCGCACCAACATGATAGTGGCGGTGGGCATACCCGTAATGCTTGTACTGGGGGTTTCGTCGGCGGTTGTCATCAGCCTGATTCAACTTCACCGGGGTCGGAAGAGTAAACCGGAGCACAAACCTGCGGTACGGGTGGTGGCGCGCCATCCGCGGGCCCCGGCGCCGCCCGGGAAAGAAAAGGGGGTGGCGGCGACCTTGGATCCGTTCTCCGATGACGCGGTCGGGACGATTGAAGAGGCGGCCACGCTGTTGCTGCACGGCAAGTGCCTGGCGGCGGAAGAAAGATTGCAGCGACTGTATGATTCACTTCCGGAGACCGACATGGGAAGGCTGTGGATCCGGCTTTTCCAGACTCTTACCTGCATCTGTGATCGCAGGCAGGCTGCCGCGGGTGTCTACGTGAATGAGATCGAGCGGGCTCAACTTCAGGAGACCGAAAAGCGGCATCCGGCGCTCTTCGTGCGGACCGCCGTCGCCTATCTCCTGGGAAAGGGCAACGACGCCTGGTTATTCGTCGAGGCTTCCCGCTGGCCGGCCTGGATCAGGGATCTGGCGGAATTCCTGGCGGGCGCGCGTAATCTGAAGAACGGGAGCCTGAGGGCCGCACGCAAACACCTCACAAACTACATCCGCCGGGAGCATGAGGAACACACCTGGGTCTACGCCTGGCGCGACGTGGCTGATGAATGGCTGGGGCAGATCGCTTACTACGAGGAGTTGCAGGAGGAGTTCCGCGCGTCGCTCAACGCGGGTGAACTGGAAAAGGCGCAGCGCCTGTGGAATGCCGCACGCCAGAAGCTGGGAGTTTTCCTGAAGCCCTTTCTTTCCGGGTTGGAGGACAGCTTGCAGGTGGCCCGCAGGAAACACCGGGAAGAGCAGGAAAAGGTCGCCCTGTTGAAACGACAGGAGCAGCTTCAGGCCGATCTTGACATTCTTGACCGAATTCGTACGGAGAACCTCCCCCTGGTGAGATCCTATGAGTATGAAGCTGCCGCGCGACGGTTGAGACAGGTTCGAGACCGCCTCCGTACCGAGGAAGGCAGGGCAGCCTTCAAGGTGTTGCTGGAGTGCTATGACCGCATGCAGGCCGTCCGGAGAATGATCATTTCCTCTGTAAGGCAGGAGCCTTTTACTGCGCGTACCGCGGACATGAAGGGGCCGATCGTGGATGCCGGTGAGGACGGTCTTCTGGTTGCGGTTGGCGCATACGGGAAGTTCCTGCGTCAGTGGGAGAAGGTCCCGCTGAGCGTGTTGGTGGAGATGGCCGACTACTACTCGGGAAAGGAAGGCGATGTCAGCCGGAAAGCCGATCGCAGGTTGTCGGTCGCAGTGTTGTGCTACATGCACGGGTGGTTCAAGGCGGCTGCCAGGTATGCCAGTGTCGTGGCCGAGACGGATCCGAAATGGCGGACCACGATCAGACGGCTCATGCCCGGCATCCTGGAGGCGCGCTGATTGGCTGTTTATGTCTAGAACCGCGATGCACCCGAACCCCCGATATCCGAATCATCTCCAGTTCCATGAACTGGAAGCCCGGGCCGAGGACATGATTCCCGAGCCCGCTCCCGGCATGTCATGGGTTGTGGCGCATACCCGCCCCCGCTGCGAGAAGAAGCTCGTGAACTTCTGCCGACTGCACTCCGTTCATAGTTACTTGCCTCTCCTGGAAACCGCTCACCGCTACGGAGGACGGGTGCGGCGGTTCAGCAAGCCTCTTTTCTCAGGCTACGTTTTCGCACTCACCGGGGTCCGGGCCAAGACCCTGTTGCGTCAGAACCGCTACGTGGCGAACCTGCTGGAAACATCCCGTCAAGCTGAGCTGGTACTGCAGCTGCGCGATATATGTAAGGCCCTGCTGGCGGGTAGGATGGTACAGGTGGAAGAGTACTTCGAGTGCGGAAGACGGGTCCGGATCGTAGGGGGGCCGCTGAAGGGCGTTGAGGGGGTGATCATACGCCGCCGGAATGAGACGCGGGTTCTGCTGAAGGTGGACTTGATCCGCCAGGCCATATCCGTGGAGGTGAACACTGCGGATTTGATGTCCGCCGAGTAGAGGGGTGCAATGTCGGGATCGAGTCATCCCCTGAAGGCCCGGTTGCGGAGGCTGTTGCCGGAACGCATCCTGTACGCGCTGCGCTGGCTACGGGATCCATTCCTGTTGAGGTGGTTGCCGGCGGAGAAATGGCCGCCGTGGATCGCCGCCGCGCGGGTAATCAGACCCGGCGATGCGGTGGTCGACGTCGGAGCGAACATCGGATTCGTCGCCAAGATCTTCTCGGAGATGGTGGGGCCGACGGGACTGGTAGTGGCGATCGAGCCGGTGCCGGCCACCTACCGGCTCCTGGTGCACAACCTGAAATGGTTGGGGATCCGGAACGTGGTTGCATTATGCCGGGCTGCGGGCGCGGAGCGGGAGACGGTCGACATGGTGATGCCAACCCGGGAAGACGGCCACGTGGACATATACCTCAGCCGCGTGGTCAAGAGCGGCGAGTGTGTATCGAGGGGGCACCGGCTGAAGGTGCCGGCGAAGCCCCTGGACGATCTGGTGGCCGAAGCCCGTGTCGACCGGCCGATATCGCTGGTCAAGATAGATGTGGAAGGAAGCGAGGTGGACGTGATCCGGGGAGCGCGGCGTTTACTGGAGACCCACCGCCCGGCCTTGGTGGTCGAAACCAGTGGAGCGCTCTGCGAGGCGGACAGTAACCTGGGAAGGCTACACCGCTTGCTTGTCGATCTCGGGTATCGTTCATACCGCCTCCAGGAATCCGCTTTGACACCCCTTCCGGTGGATCAGAGCTTGTCGGAGGACGTATTGTTCCTTTGCCGGCCACCCGCCACATGCCGCGGCATCCACTCTTCTTCCGGCCGCGGTTGATGGCGTCTTGTGCTCCTTGTCCCAGGGTCATTGCCGGCTGATACGATCGCGCAGCTTTACCAGGCGGCCCGACTCCCAGCCGGTCGTGAGGATGAAGCTGTATATCGCCCGGGTGGGAAACTTGTCCAGGATACATTGCTCCTCGCCGAGCAGATTGCGTGCGTAGACAATCCGGCTTCCCAGGAACGGATCGGTGTATATCAATCCCGACCCGTACCGAAAATGGTCATCCCCGGTGGCTGGCAGAAGCACCAGGGCCCTACCGGAAATGGAGCCCGAGCATATTGCATGGGGCCTTCGGCTGACGGATTCGTAGTCGTCCCGGTAGCGGGGGGCGAGGTAAGCCGGCCAGTAGTAGGCCAACGAATAGAGGAAAAATGCGGCCAGGATTCCGGCTGTCAGGGCGCGGCCTGAAGTAACGGCGACCTCCGGCGTACTCCGGTCACTGCCCGTAGTACGCTGCAAGTTCTTCGGACTCCCTTGAGGGATCTGCGCAAGCCCACGGAACGTGGATCATTTGGAAGGACGCCAGCCAAAGCGAATGACTTGGAAAGTACTTGGTATGCCACATTCCAGCCGGACTCATGATGAGGTTATCATGGGCGAACCACCGCCAGCAGGGGGGCAGGCGGGCGAAAGGTCGTCCGGCGGCCAGAATGCGCGATTGGAACCACTGGCTGATGGCGTCAGTGACATGCGGGATGTTCTCGAACCACAGGAACTGTAAAGCGAAGGTGACTATTGCCGCTCCTGCAGCGGAAAGCGACACGACCACCGTGAATCGCGCGGTGGTGCAGATGCGCATTGCGAGAAAAGCCACCAGGGAACCGGCGGCCAGCGAGAATCCCAGGCACCACTGGGACAGCTGCAATTCAGCGCGGAACCCAGTGGTCAGAAATCCGTCAGGGGAAAGCGTGCGCGCGATCGCCAGCATGGGATAGGCGCGGAGTAGTGAGGCGGTCAGGATGGATAATGAAGCTAGTAGAAGGATGCCTGCCGGGGATGAAATCACCATGGAGTGGGGGAGGTGAAAATCTGTATGCTGCTTCCGCATGGTTCCGCTTTGATTTGTGCCCGTGCGAGGATAACTGGTAAGCTGGCACGGTTCCATCCGATTCGGCTTGCTTCAGGTCACGGTCTTTGTGGTGGCTCTGGTGCCAGGGGCAGCCTGGGGCAAATTGGTCTCGATTAGGGTTTGACGCCCGTGGGTATGTTTATTAATTTTTGAACGTTAAAAATGAACGGTCCACAGGCCGCCAAGTGGGAAATGGTCGAAGCCGGCGGGCGAACCGCCCAATCGTTCGGCCTCAATCGACTTCTGGGGCAGATCTACATGCTGCTCTTCCTCTCGCGCGAGGCCATGAGCCTCGACCAAATCGCCGCCCAACTGGGCATCAGCAAGGCCAGCGCCAGTATTGCGTCCCGGCAACTCGAGAGCTGGGGAGCAGTCCGGCGGGTATGGATGAAAGGCGACCGGAAATCCTACTACGCGGCCGAAACCAATCTGTTGCGTATCGTAGATGGCGGACTGCTTCCGTCTCTGCTGAAGAAGCTGCACTCCGCCCGCATCCAGATCGAACGCAGCCGGCGGCTGCTGGAGGAAGGCGACGGAGATCCGGACCAGAAACGATTCATCCGCGTGCGGCTCGATCAGGCGGAATCATACCGCTCGAAAATCGAGGCACTGCTCGAGAACCCGATCGTAAGGCGGATTCTCTGAGGGCGGCGGCCGACTCTCGGTGAGACCAGTTGTTGAGATCGCCCCGGCGGGGTTCCATCGACGGGAACCCACGGGGGCGAAGCCTGACCGCATGGGGCCGGGCGCTTTCCCGGGAAAAACGTGATGTCGCTGTGGGCCTTCAGATTCCTGCTGTTCTATATCTGCATTCTCTTCGTGCAGCCTCAGAACCGGTTCACCTTTCTCTATCCCTATCACATTGCAGACATCAGCATCATCGTGGCCACTTGCTTGCATGTTGCTGCATGTATGCGGGAGAAACGCCCGTTGGTTCGGATGGGCCCCGCGACGGTGACCGCCCTGTTTCTGATGGCAGTCGGTTTGACCGCGCAATATCTCGGGCCGCTGCAGATCAACAGCGCCTGGAATTCCTACATCGACCGGCTCATGAAGGCGGCCTACCTGTGTATTCTGGTGGAAGCGATGGCGGATACCGTCCAACGGGTGTGGGCGGTCCAGATGACCATGTTGGTCGCGACCTTGTGGTGGATCAAGGCCGGGCTTCGCCTCGCGATTTCGGGAGCGACCTACTATGACGACCGAATCATGGGCCCGGCGGTGTCCATCGTCGAGAACCCGAACGGATTCGCCTTCATGATGTGCATCATGATTCCGATCTACCTGTACGCCTACCACCGGGCGGAGCACAAGTGGGTGCGCTGGATGTTCCTGGGGCTCGCTCTGGCGGGGGTCTATATCGTTCTGCAGACGGGCAGCCGCACGGGGATGATCATCCTGTTTGTCATCGCGGTCTTCCTGATCCCCAAGTACGGAATGGAGCGCAAGACCGCTCTGATTGCCGGTACGGCGGCGATCTTCTTGATCGTTTCGCTGGTGAGCCCCGGCAATATCCGGCGGCTGAAGACCATCCCCCAGGCGCTGAAGGGGGCCCTGCTCGGAGAGACGGCTCCTCCGGGAGTACTCGACCGCGATATGTTGAGCGCGCAGGACCGCCGTCTC
>DTYT01000088.1 GCA_012961745.1 Kiritimatiellia bacterium
GCGGCGCACCGTGTGTCACCTTTGTTAAAGCGCTACACCAGTGCTGAGAATACACACCCGCACTCAATTGTTAAGTTCGAAATCCCCGCACCGGCAGTCCCTCAGCCAACATACACCCGCCCCCCTTTCCGGTAAAGCAGCACAATTCACCCGGGAGATCCCCCCATCGCATTATTGCGGCCCGGAGGGGAATACAGAACAACATTTGCGGCGGGGGTTCCCATCCCCGCCCCGGCGACACATGCGCGCGGCGGGTGCAGCCGAAAAGGCCGCCTGCCCGATGGTGGCGGCGTGTCCCCGGGGTGAGGTGGGGCAGCCGGGTCCGAGCAGGTTTCGCTAGGCGAGATCTTCGGTATGCAAGAAGAGTACGCCGCGCCCCGAACGTGGGACAGCATTTTCGTGCGAGAGAGAACCGGACGCCGGGCTTCGAGAGCCTAGTGCGATGGAAATGTCGGCGAGCGGATGCAACCGCGCCGGCACCGAACACGGGCGGGCGGCTTGCCGGAATGTGGAGGCACACGATAATATAGACCGATGCCGACAGTCGTGCGGCAGATGACCATGGAAGCCAGCATGCCAGACGTGGACGGGCCATCCGGGTACGGAGAGGTGGCCCGGCGGGTGCAGCAGGTAAAGGAGCGGATTGCCGCCGCGTGCCGCAGGGCCGGACGCACTCCGGCGGACGTGAACCTGATAGCTGTGTCGAAAGGGCACCCGCCGGAGGCGGTGCGCGCGGTGCATGAAGCCGGGGTGACTTTCTTTGGCGAAAACCGGGTGCAGGAGGCTTCGCAGAAGATCCCTCTTTGCCCCTCGACTCTCATCTGGCACATGGTGGGACACCTGCAGCGCAACAAGGTCCGCAAGGCGCTGCCGCTGTTCGAGATGGTCCATTCGGTGGACTCGGTACCGCTGATGGAGGTACTGGAGAGGGAATGTTCGCGTCTGGGCAAGGTGATGCCGGTGCTCGTGGAGGTGAACGTTGCCGGGGAAAGCTCCAAGTACGGTGTCGCGCCCGAAAATCTGCGGGAGCTGCTGGACGCCGCTGCCGGCTGCGGACACCTGGAAGTGAGGGGACTGATGACGATGCCGCCCTGGTCGCCGGACCCGGAGAAAGTGCGGCCGTATTTTGCCCGCCTGCGGGAGTTGCTGGTCCAAGCCGGGGAGAAATGGGGTCACTGCCTGGTGGAGTTGTCGATGGGGATGTCGGCGGATTTTGAAGTGGCGATCGAGGAGGGGGCGACCATGGTGCGGATAGGCACCGCCGTTTTCGGAAGGAGGCCGCAATGAACCACCGTGTCAGCCTGGGAGAAGTGGGCTTCATCGGGGCCGGCAATATGGCCGAAGCCCTGGTCGGCGGGATGTTGGAGGCCGGGGTGGCGGAAGCTGGAGCTCTGGCTGCCAGCGACATGCGGCCGGAGAGAAGAAGGCACTTTACGGAGAAGTACAACATAGCCGCCTATGATGATAACCGGGCCCTCGTCCGGAACCGGGACATGGTGGTCTTGTGTGTGAAACCTCAGCAGGTCGATTCGGTGCTGGAGGAAATCGCCGCTGTTTTGGACAAATCGCGCACTACGATTCTGAGCATCGCCGCCGGCATACCCACCGCGCGGATTGAGCACCGACTGGGTGAAGATGCGCGCGTGGTACGCGCCATGCCCAACACGCCAGCCCTGATAAGGCAGGGTGCGGCGGCTATCTGCGCCGGGAAAAGCGCTACGGACTCGGACATGGCCCGCGCCGAGACCTTACTGGGTGCGGTGGGGATCGTCGTCACCGTGAAAGAGGAGTTGATGAACGCAGTGACTGCAGTCAGCGGCAGTGGGCCTGCCTACGTGTTTTACCTCATGGAAGCTATGATTGACGCCGCGCGGCAGATGGGTATGGACGATGAAGTCGCCCGGCGGCTGGTGGTGCAGACGGTCAAGGGGGCCGGAATGCTCTGCGAGGCGCGGAATTGTTCTCCGGAAGAGCTCCGGGCGGCGGTCACCTCCAAAGGGGGGACCACGGCGGCGGCACTCCTGGCCCTTTCAGAGGGAAAGGTGATCCAACACCTGATGGCCGCG
This sequence comes from Kiritimatiellia bacterium, assembly GCA_012961745.1. GTDB lineage: Bacteria > Verrucomicrobiota > Kiritimatiellia > B70-G9 > B70-G9 > B70-G9. Next base: position 2,067 of record DTYT01000088.1, read on the forward strand.
ATCAAGGCAGCACACCGCCGGGCGGAAGAGCTCGCCCGGGGCTGAGCCAATCGGGTGTTACGGACAACTCGGCTGTCGCCCGCGGGAGGATGCATGCGAGCGCGCATTGCAGTGATTCTGATCCTGGGAGCTCTCCTGTACGTCTTCTGGCATCTGGCGGTGCGCAGCGCCGGATTCCGGGAACTGCTGGCCCGAGCCCTGGCAAGGCGGATCGGCGCATCGGTAGCCATGGAAAGATGTTATGCCGCGGTCGACCTGCACATCGAGGCGGAGGGCGTCCGCATCGCGTCCGACGATCAGATGTCCAGTGTTGGTGTGGCGCGCATGGCACTCTACTGGCGGTCGGCCCGAAAATTGAGGAAGTTGCCAGGTCCACACTGGCGGCTTCTGCTGGACGGCGTGCGCTTCAGAACCGGTGGGGCAGCCCCCCCGGCCGCCTTGGCCTTTGTGCCCGTGGCACTTGCAATACTCTTTGAAGGATTTGACGCCTCCAGGCGGGAAGCGGGTCGCGAGCTGATGCGCGGGCCGGACATGCTGATCGAAATTCGCCGCGGCGTGGTACGCACGGAAGGAACCGGGGGGAGTCGTTTGTACCGCAACGTGCATATACTGTATTGTCCCTTTGAGCTGGCCGGGCGGCGCATGGTTTACATTGCAGCGGCTGCGGAAGCCGGTGGTACCGAGCGCTCGGCCGACTTGCTGGCCTGCGGCGGTCACGTCTGTTTCCTGCCACGAACGGGGGCCGCGTCCCGAAGGGATGGTTTGAGTCCCGGGAACGCGTAAGCATGCGCCATGCAGTTGCCTGGACAGACCCGCCGCGAGACCGCCGGGTTCCCCGGGGGATCCCCGCGCTGCGCCCCGGAGTGCGAGCGGGGCGGGAGGCTTGGGAATGCGGGAACAGTGCTTCTGCGGGATCCGGCCGCAGGAGGCTGGTTGATGTTCCTGTGGCCGGAAGCGGTGCTCGTCGCGCGGCGCCTGTCAGAGGTGGTGCCGTTGCTCGGGGAAGTGGAAAGCGCCTCCCGCAAAGGCTGGTATGCGGCCGGCTTGATCTGCTACGAGGCGGCGCCGGCATTTGACCGGGCCATGAAAGTCCGCCGCCCGCCCGAACTGCCGCTGGTATGGTTCGGCCTGTACCGCGAAGTCCGGACAATGCCGCCGATCCCTGCGGACCCGGCGACCGCCGCCGGGCCGGAGAGCTGGAAACCAGACACCAGTGAAGGCGATTACCGCCGTGCGGTGAAGCGCATTCGAGCCTACATTGAGGCGGGCGACACCTACCAGGTGAACTTCACCTTCCGGCTGCGGGCCGAATGCAACATGGACCCGTGGGCATTTTTCCGGCGCCTTCAGCGTCGGCAGCCGGCTGCCTACGGCGCAGCAGTCTGGCTGGGGGAGCAAGTGATCGTTTCGGTCTCACCCGAACTGTTTTTCCGGCTGGAGGGCTCTCGGGTTGTGTGCCGTCCGATGAAAGGGACGCGAAAACGCGGTCGGTATCCGGATGAAGACCGGCGACTATGCCGGGAACTGGTGACCTCTGCCAAGGAGCGAGCCGAGAACGTGATGATCGTCGACATGGTGCGGAACGATCTCAGCCGGATAGCGTCTCGCGGCAGTGTGGCGGTGCCGGCGCTCTTTGAGGCCGAGAAGCTGCCCACACTCTGGCAGATGACCTCGACCGTGGAATGCCACACGTCGGCGAGCATACCGGACATATTCACGGCTTTGTTCCCGGCGGCTTCCGTCACGGGGGCTCCCAAGATTCGAGCCATGAGTATCATCGCAGAGCTGGAGTACAGTCCGCGGGGGGCATATACCGGCTCGCTGGGATACGTCGCCCCCGGCAGAAGGGCCCAATTCAATGTAGCAATCCGGACAGCGGTGCTGAACAGGACCGGGGTGGAGTATGGAGTGGGAGGGGGGATTGTGTGGGACTCGTCGGTTGCAGGTGAGTATACCGAGGCGTGGGCCAAGGCTGCGGTCCTGATGGACCCGGATCCGGGAGACTTTTGCCTCCTGGAAACTTTGCGCTGGGAGGCGGAAAGCGGGTATTTGTTTGCACGCGAACATTTGGATCGACTGACGGAATCGGCGGACTATTTCGGTTTTCCCTTGCAGCGTGACAGGATTCGTCAGCGGCTGCACAAGGCCAGTGCCTGGTTCGCGACGACGATGCGTAGAGTCCGCCTTTTGGTGGGGCCGAGAGGCGAAATAGGGATTGAGGATTCACCACTCGATGAGCCGTTCCGCGATTATCCGGGGGGAGGAGGCCGTGACTGGATCGTGCAGGTCGCGCAACAGCCGGTCTCCACCGCGGACCGGTTCTTGTACCATAAGACCACCCGGCGTGAAGTCTACGAACGGGCCCGACAGGAAGCTCCCCAAGCGGACGACGTGATTCTGTGGAATGAGAGAGGGGAGTTGACCGAGTCCACCTGCGCGAACGTCGTGCTGGACCTGGATGGCCGGTTGATGACGCCGGCCGTTTCGGCGGGGCTGCTTCCCGGTGTGTACCGGGGGGTACTGCTCCGCCAAGGACGAATCCAAGAAGCGCTGCTGCCCCTTGAGGCGCTCCAAACCGCTCGTGCCGTATACCTGATAAACTCGGTACGCGGTTGGATCCCATGCAGGCTTGGAGAACCGGACTCGGCCTGATCGGGCCGCACTGAGAAGAACCGGCGTGCTCTCGCGCGAGCCGGTGGGAACGTTCGGGCGCGGCCGCCGGGCATGTCAGCGTCATTCGTCGCGCCCGAAATTGGGGCCCCGGCAGAGGAAAGTGGTTTGGTCTTCCTCTTCCAGGTTGCCCATGTCTTCATGGGCCGGCCAGGCAGCAGGGAGAGCCCTTGAACTCGTACTCTATCCAGCATGGGTGGGAGGGCAACTCCCACCGTTGCCGCCGCTGTTCCGGCAAGCGGTGGGGGCCGGGATTGGCCGGGCAGTCGAGGACTTCCAATTCGTTTCCGAGATAGGGCAGCAAGGACTTGGCTTCCTCGCCCATTTTGTCCCTCTCACTGAGGGGAGACGGGTAGGGGGGGTTGTCAGGCATCTGGTTGATTGCCGCGTTGGCTATATGGCGTGGGTGCGACGGGCATCTTTGGGCGCGCTGGCGCGCGGCGTCATGTTGCCGGGGCAGTACAGGGGCTGTCAGGGTGTGGGGGCAAGGAGGGCCATTATGCAGCACGAGACGCATCTTGGACTTGACGTTGGCATGGCCGCGGGCTAAATATAGGAAAACGATAGAGTTCATAGAGAATGCGCGTTTCGACAAGAGGGCGGTATGGTGTACGGCTCATGATCGAGTTGGCGCTGCAGCGCGGACAGGAGAAATTGACTCTCAAGGCCGTGGCCCGGCGCCAGGGTATTTCCGAGAAGTACCTCTGGCAAGTGGCCCATGCACTGCAGAAGGCCGGACTGATCCGCGCCACGGCCGGAGCTAGGGGCGGGTACGTGCTGGCCAGGCCGGCGTCTGCGATCACCCTGCTCGACATCCTGACCGCCTTGGAGGGCGATATCCATCCGGTGGAATGCGTAAAGCGTCCGGGTGCATGTGATCGCAGCAGCACCTGTGCCGCCCGGGAAATGTGGTCTGAGGTAGGCCGAAAGATCGCCGCGGTACTGGGGGGCGTAGGGTTGGAGGGGGTGGCCGCCCAACAGCGCCGGATTTCGGAGGCGAAGGCGATCAGCTACGTGATTTAGCGTGGGGGTGACGCAGCGTGGTGAAGAACGAAGTGTGCGGAAGACGCCCCAAGAGATGGAAACTTCTTCACCGGGCTTTTCCGGAGATCGTCTTGTCCCGCTGCGGGATTCCGGCCCGCCGGTCGAGAATGTTCTCCCAAGCCTGAGGAGTTAGGGACAGCAGATACTTGAGCAGGTGTACCTCGGCAACGGCCGGTGGCGTGTGGTGGTCAGGAAGCGGAAACCTGGAGATGATGACGGGGGGCGGAACCGTGCGATACCAGGAAGATAATTCCTTTACGATAGGCAACACCCCTTTGGTACGACTCCGTCGCGTGGTGGGCGGTGGAGCGCTGGTGTTGGGA
>DTYT01000089.1 GCA_012961745.1 Kiritimatiellia bacterium
AGGCCCGGCGTCACCTCGGTGTGGCCTCCGACGATCGTCATGCCCAGATGGGATGCGGCCTCGGCCGCCTGCCCGACTATTTCCCTCGCCAATGGCAACTGAGCATGCTCCGGGAGCAGCACCACGACGGCGATCCAGCGGGGATCCGCGCCTACGGCGGCGACGTCGTTGGCGTTGACATTGACTACGTACCAGCCGATCCTGGCGGCGGCGAAGGTCACCGGGTCGCTGGCTACCACAAGGCAGCGGTCGCCGGATATTTCAAGGACCGCGGCATCCTCGCCGAAGCGCGGTCCGATGATCAGGTGCGGGTCGCTCTGGCGGACCAGCTTCAGCAGGCCGCGCAGATATCGCTCATCCAGTTTCCCGACCGGCAGTCTGTGCCTGGGCTTTTTCATCGGCGTGCCGGTGGCGTGTTTCCGTTCCCCTCGGGGAACAGGCTGAGCTGGCCCGGGGGGACCGCTTTCCGGGAGGGCCGCCTCCGGGCGATCTTGGGCTGACCTTCTTCGAATTCGCCCTCTTCCAGATTCGCCAGGATTTCCCGCGCGCGTTCGATTACCTCGCGGGGAAGCCCGGCCAGGCGTGCAACATGGATGCCGTAGCTCTTGTCCGCGGCTCCGGGTATTATACGGCGCAGGAAAATGATCCGGTCGCCCGACTCCCTGACCATTATGTTGTAATTGCAGATTCCGGGCAAGGTCATAGCCAGGTCGGTGAGCTCGTGATAATGCGTGGCGAACAAGGTGCGGGCCCGTATGCGCGGAGTGTTGTGGATATACTCCGCCACCGCCCACGCGATGCTGATGCCGTCGAAAGTGCTGGTTCCCCGGCCGATTTCGTCGAGTACGATGAGACTGCGCGGCGTGGCATTATGCAGGATGGTGGCGGTCTCCTGCATCTCGACCATGAACGTGCTGCGGCCGGCGGCCAGCTCGTCTCCGGCGCCCACGCGGGTAAAGACGCGATCGACAACCCCGATCTCCGCGTCGGTGGCGGGGACAAATGAACCCATCTGGGCCATGATCACGATCAGGGCCACCTGCCGGACATAGGTGCTCTTGCCCGCCATGTTGGGGCCGGTGATCACCAGCAGTTGGTTCTTCTCGGTATCCAGGAGCGTATCATTGGGGACGAACGGCTCGGCGTCCGGGATACATTCAATGACCGGATGTCTTCCTTCGCGGATGCGGATGCGCTGTGACTCGTTGACCTCGGGACGAACGTATCGCCGGGCGCGCGCCCGCTCGGCGAAGGTGGAGATCACGTCCAGCAGGGCTACCGTCCGGCTGTTGCGCTGGATGCGCTCGGCGGATTCCAGCACCCGGTTCCGCAGCCTGCAGAAAATCTCGTATTCCAGTTCCCGGGCCCGCTGCTGGGCACCGAGAACGCGGCCTTCGTATTCCTTCAGTTCGTCGGTAATGAAGCGCTCCGCGTTTACCAGGGTTTGTTTGCGGATATATTCGGGGGGCACGCTGGCCAGGTTGCTCTTGGTGACCTCTATATAATA
>DTYT01000090.1 GCA_012961745.1 Kiritimatiellia bacterium
CCGAGACCCCCTTGCCGGATCGTCGGACGGAGACGGACGAGATGTTTCAGAATGCGGGGGAAAAAAGGGGAGAGGCATGACGATCCTGCCGATCCACCTCGCAGGCGGGCGAGACCTACACCATCGCCGTCCGCTCGCGCAAGGTCGGTGCGATGGACCCGGTGGGGGTCTTTCTGAAATGTGAGTGCTACACCAACGACGGCACGGTCATTGCGGCGTTTGAGACCAACCTAGTGAATGATCTGACAACTGAGTGGCAGACCTACGCGGTGGATTTCACCACTCCGGCGGGTACGGTTTCCAACAAGTTTCTGGTGCTGGTGTGGAACGACACCAACGGCAGTTACGAGGGGGCGGCATACTTCGACAACGCGGTCATGGCGCGGTGCGGCGATCCGCCTCTGAAGGTGGATATCGGCGGCACGCAGTACGAGCCGACCGGAGATTTCACCAATGCCATGGTCACGGTCACCGACGGCGATCTGGCAGGGGTGTCGGCGGCCAATCCCTTCCGTTTGCGGCTGGCAGCCTACGACCGGTTGAGCGGGCTTTCCCGTGGCACCACCGACTCCAGTACCCAGATGAATGTGGACATAGGCTCGTGGAAAACCGATGACGTGGCAGACTACTACGAAGCGGAGAGCTCCCCATATACCAACACGTTCGGGGTGGGAGCCACCAGTACCTGGCGGTGGACCGGCTTTACGACTGCGGATATCGACGCCTTGATGGGCACCAACAAGGTGACGGTGTCGCTGTTCGATGCGGACAACGACCGGTCGGATGACCGCGGCATCGTCACCAACCAGCAGTTCGGATATCTTGCGGTGGTGGACGATGACAGCACGGCTCCCTGGGGCGGGAACATGCTGTTCAACCCCGGATTTGAAATCGGGGATGCCGGAGTCTCCCCAACCTGCGCCTGGCACTGGGCGTGGGGCAATCCCGACCACCATGGGAGTTATTGGGGCGACGTCAACGTTGAGAAATGGCGTTCGCACAGCGGGACCAACGAGGCCACCATCCGGGACTGGTCGGGGGCCAACCCCTCGGGCGGCTGGTGGCAGGAGGTGCCCTGCAGCGGGGCCGGCATAGTATGGTACGCCGAGGCTTGGTTCTGGAACGATTCCGGCTACACGAATACCGCCAGCAAGTTGCGCCTGGAGTTCTACGATGCCAACACCCAGGCCGTAGGCGGTGCTACCAACTCCTTTACCTTGCCGGGGGAGAGCTGGAGCAAAGTGACGCTCTTGGCCACGTCGGTGACCGGGACGGCCTGGGCGCGCGTGACGGTTGTGGCCGAGGGGCAGGGGCAGACGGGTGCCCTCCAATTCGATGATGTGGTGCTGCAGCCGGTGCGGCCGCTGCAGATCCGCATCGGCGGCAGTTTCCTGCAGCCGAGCGATTACACCACCAATGCGAAATTCTACGTGGATGTGAATATCCTGACGAACGTGAGCGACAGCAATCCGTTCTATCTCATATTCAATGCCCATGATCCGGAAAGCGGGCTCTCGCGCGGTACCACGGATCCCAACACCCAGATGAACGTGGACTTTCAGAATGTCAGTACCGACAACGTGGCGAATTTTGTTTTGACCAACAGTTCGCCGGATGCGGACACCGATCTGACCACGGCTACGAACGTGTGGGTATGGTATTCATTCAGCTCAACGCAGATCGACGCCCTGACCAATTCGGTGACCAACCTGATAGCGGCGACATTGTTCAACGCGGACAACGATCGCACCGGTGACCGCGAGTCGGCGGTGAACCTGCAATTCGGTTTCCTGGTGGTCACCGGAACGCTTCCCAAGGTCCACCAGATCGTCATCGACGGGGAGACCAACGACTGGCTCGGCACCCCCCCCGCGGTAGACGAGTGTTCGACCATAAGTTCCAACGAGTTCATCTGGCGGGACCGCAAATGGGAGCAGCGAACCGTCCCGGGGACCAACGACGTGAACAATGACCTGTGGGAGCTGCGCATCTACGCGGACTCCAACGACGTCTACTTCTTGGTCCGGATGCAGAACATCTTCGATTTCGCCCATCCTTACCTGGCCATCGGCGTGGATGTGGATCAGGACCCCGCCGATACCAACATGAACTGGATTGCTGACGATGCGGACACCACCCTGGGTGACGGATATTTCACCAACGGCAATGCGGCGATGCACTACCCCGAGCGCCAGATCATAGTCCACAATATCGATGGAACCGGTCAGCGCATCGAGCTTTACGCGGACGACGGCAGCTCGTGGTATGCGCCGCCGACCGGTGCCGAGACCGCCACGGTTTGGAGTCTGGACAACGACGTCATGGAATTCAAGATCCCCCGTGCGGATCTGTTGCTTACCGGAGACGTGACCGCACGGTTCACGGTGGCCACTTTCCAGAACGCCCAGATCTACGCTAATGACGGGGATTCCACCACCAACTATGACGGCAGCGACGCCCTGGACACCATTTCCATCTATCCTTACGGGATCAATGCCGGCGGTCTGGACCTGAACGCGTGGGACCAGGAGATAAGCGACGGGGACATCGATTTCTATTTCGATGTCTACTTCAGCTCGACGGGGATGGCGCCGAATGTTGTCCCGCAGGCTCCATCCCTGCTGTGGCCCACCAATGGGGCGGTGATCGAGAAGGGCGCCGGACCGTTCGAGTGGACGGCGGCCACCGATACCGAGAGCGAGGTAACCAGTTACCTCTTTGAACTGAGCACCAATGCCAACTTCAACGGGAGTGAAAACGGCGCCATATTCTACCGTCTCAACGTACGCCACACGAATGATCCCAACTGGATCAGCACCAACATCCACCTCAGCGTGACGAACCTGCTGGGCAGTTCGGCGACGCAGTGGTACTGGCGTGTCCGGGCGCGCGATGCGGCGGGTGCCCTTTCGGGAATTTCGGGGACCAACATGTTCCAGTTCACCGACACCGATGATGATACCCAAGGTCCGGTGGCCACGTTGCTGTACGTGGGAACGAATTACCAGCCCGGCCTGAGTCCCATCAAGACCAACATCTACGACGGAGAACTGGCCGACACCAACAACCCGGTGGACATAGCCGTCATGTGGCAGGATCCCAGCGGGGTTTTCTTGACCAATCATCCTCCGCATGCGAGTGACAATATCTATTCGGAGTGGGGGCGCGTCATCCCCAACTGGGATGTCGCCGACGTGGTTCCCGGGGTTTCCACCACCTACTATGGTTGGGATGAGGTTTTCACCAATTTCATGGGATACAACGGCGCGACAGCCGTGACCACCTATAATCATGATGCGTTCAGCATTACCAACCTCGATTTGACCCACGAGTACTACCTGACGGTCAGTGCGGAAGACGAGGACAACGACAAGGGCACCCAGCCGGATCCCGACGCCAACGGCGACCCCGTCCCGATTGATCGCTATGTCACCACCAACCAGCATCTTTCTTTCCGGATCCTGGACGACGATACCACCTACCCGACGATTTTCGGCACTACCAACCTGCTGCAGAACCCCGGCTTTGAGCAGGGAACCAGCTACTGGACCTGGACCGACTATGTTTATTTCCAGGGCTATGCCGCATACGCCGGCACCAACGGCGTGGAGTTCGTTACCGGTGATCCGTTGAATGCCTGGGGCAACATCTGGCAGGGGATCACCAATGCGTCGGCTTCCAACATCTACAAGATGGCTTTTTACGCGCGCAAGCAATCCAACGAGTTCTACGCCGGGCGGGTTTACATGAAGCTGGAATTTTACGACTCGGCGGGCACCATGATCGTCTCCAACCAGATCGACATTCTCGACGATCTGACCACCAACTGGCAGCTGTTCACCCACGCGGCGGCGGCTCCCACGGGAACGGTGGAGGTGAGGGTGAGTTTCGGTTACGATTGGGGATCCAACCCGGTTACGCGTCTATTCGTGGACAGCGTGGATCTCACCGAGGCGCCGCCTCCTCTGGGGATAAAGATAGGGTCCACCAATTATCCCGGCAGCTATGAGCTGGGGGCGGTGGCATCCACTAATGCGATTTACACGCTTACCGATGGAGACCTGGCCGAGGTCGACGCAGCCAACCCTCTGGAGATCTCCTTCCGCGTGTTTGACAGCGACGACGAGGGAGACAGCGGATTGTCCCGGGGAACTACGGACGTGACCACCCAGATGAATATTTCGGTGGACAATCTTACCACCAACAACGTGGCCGATTACGAATCCTCCAAGAGTTCCGCCGATACCCGGAACGTCGGCTCGACCAGTGTCTGGAGTTTCACCAGTGTCAGTTCCAACTCCATCGGCGCCATGTACGACGCGGGATCCAACGCCGTGCGGGCCACCGTGCGGGATGCGGACTTCGACCGCGTGGACGACCAGTTGAGCGTGACCAATATGCTCTTCGGTTATCTGCAGGTTATCGACGACGATACCAACACACCGGAATTGACCGGATTCGGCATGGGAAGTTCGACCAACATCACGGATGCCGAGCTGGCGGCGGGATTCAACTTGACGGGACTGGTGCGCGACGTAGGCAGCGGAATCAACAGCAACAGTGTGGCGACGGGATCGGACTTTGGCGTGAACTACGATGTATGGAGCACAAACGGTGAAGTGCTTGCGGACCAACTGTTCGATGTGGCCCCCGCCGACGGCGCCGGCCTGGATTGGACTGGCGTCAGTGATTCGGTGACTATTCCA
>DTYT01000091.1 GCA_012961745.1 Kiritimatiellia bacterium
AAGGCTTGGAAGTTTTCCTCCCGGAATTTCCAAGGCTTGGAAGTTTTCATCCCGGAATTTCCAAGGCTTGGAAGTCAACGGCCGCCCGCCCCCGGTACCCGCAGACCCGGGGCGGGGCGCTTACAACCCCCCTTGCGGAGGGCGGATGCGGTGGTTGCACCCCGCCCCGCCGCTGGCAGTAAAGCGGATGGCCGCGGTCTTTTCCGGGGGCCGCGAAAACGGGGGTGCTCCCGCCGGCTCCCGGACGCGAGGCTCCCCAGGGTACCCCAAACCGGCGGAGCTACTCCGGAGGCGCACACAGTGCCCGGTAGAGCTCTTCGATGTCCTCCGAGCGCAGCACCGTCATGTACTCGTCGCCCACGGCCGTGGCGTAGGCTTCGGTGAGATTGATACCGGACGCGGCGATGCGCCGGCTGATCTCGGCCGCGCTGCCGATGCGATTCACGTCGATCACCACCACCGCCGGCCTTTCGGTCACGGTGAACCCGGCCTTCTCCAGGACGGCCCGGGCCCGCTGGTTGTCCTCGGTGATCAACGAGATGTGGCCTTGTTCCTCCCGCACCCAGGCGGTGAATGCGATACCGTCTATATTCGCCTCCGCCAGGATGCGGACGACTCGCTGGTACGTGCCGGGCTCGTCCCGGAACGCGATCTCGATTTCGGAGACCTTCTTCACTTGCATGGAATTTATCCTCCCCCCGCGGCAGCCTGCATGGCCGTCTCTCATCCTAGTAACGGTTACGCTCTCCCGTCAAGCCCAAACGCGACGACATTCCCTCAATTCGCTCGACAACGTCCTGGAGCACTCATATATTTCGGGCTGCCTATGAGGAAGGGCCAGGACGAGGTTTCCGGGCAAGGACCGATCCTGTCGGTGGTGGTCCCGGTCTACCAGGAAGAGGATAATATCCGTCCCTTCCTCGAACGGCTGGTGCCGGTTCTCGAAGGGATCACCCCGCGGTATGAGATAATCTTCGTCATGGATCCCGGGGGGGACCGCACCGCAGAGATCATCCAGCAGGCTATCCGTGAGAATCCGCGCATTCGTCTGATGGTGATGACGCGACGCTGGGGTCAGCCGGCCTGCACCATTGCCGGAATCGAAGCCTGTACCGGCCAGGCGTGCGTTGTGATAGACGTGGATCTGCAGGATCCTCCTGAGCTGATCCGGGAAATGTACCGCAAGTGGAGGGAGGAAGGTTACCAGGTAGTCTACGCCCAACGCCGCAGCCGGAAGGGGGAAACCCTTCCCAAGCGGATGGTATCCTGGCTGGGCTACCGCCTCATCGAGCGGATTTCCGAGGTGGATATCCCCAGGAACACCGGGGATTTCCGGTTGATGGATCGCAAGGTTGTCGATCACCTGCGGGAATTGAAGGAAACTCACGGCTTCCTGCGCGGCCTGGTGGCCTATGTGGGCTACCGCCAGACCGCGGTGCTCTACGACCGCGACGCGCGCCACGGGGGGCGGTCCAAGTACAGCCAGCTCACTGGTTCCCTCAAGATAGGTCTCAACGGCGTGGTGGCCTTCAGCACCAAGCCCTTGGCTCTGGCCACCGCGCTGGGATTCCTCACCGCGGGCGGCAGCGCCGTCCTCTCGCTTGTCTACGTGGGACAGAAACTGATCAGCGGCGAGCCGGTGGGCACCGGCATTTCGCCGATCATTCTGCTGGTATCGTTTGTGGGCGGCGTACAACTCATCTGCCTCGGGATCGTGGGCGAATACATCGGAAGAATCTACGAAGAAGTGCGGCAGCGGCCCAAGTACCTGGTGGCCCGCAAGGTCAATTTCCCCGGGCGGCAGTGAAATGCTTCGTCACAGGTGGTGCAGGCTTCATCGGCAGCAATCTGGTGGACCGCCTGGCGGCCGGGGGACACCGGGTGACCGTGTACGACAACCTTTCCACCGGCTTCCACCGTTTTCTCGAGTGTGCCCTGGCCACCGGGAAGGTCTCCCTGTTTGAGGGTGACATTCTCGACCTGGAGAAGCTCACCGGGGCGATGGACTCACACGATATCGTCTTCCATCTGGCCGCCAACGCGGACGTCCGCTTCGGGATCCTCGATCCGCAACGCGATCTGAAGCAGAACACTATCGGAACATCCAACGTTCTGGAGGCCATGCGGCGCACTGGCCTGCGGCGCATCGTATTCGCCTCGACCGGAGCGATATACGGGGAATCCCCGGTTGTGCCCACCCCGGAAGACGCCCCCTTTCCAAGGCAGACCTCGTTTTACGGGGCCTCCAAGCTTGCGGGGGAGGCGTTGATCGAGGCATATGCGGAGGCCTACGGCATACAGGGATACATTTTCCGGTTCGTATCCATCCTCGGCGAGCGGTACCACCACGGACATGTCTACGACTTTTACCGCCAGTTGCAGCGGCAGCCCACCCGTCTGCACGTACTGGGGGACGGAACCCAGAAAAAGTCTTACCTTTACGTGGGGGACTGCATCGAGGGTATCCTCGTGGCCCTGGAGAAAGCCAGGGATCCGGTCAACATATTCAATCTGGGTACCGATGAGTACTGCGACGTCAACACCTCCATCCGGTGGATATGCGAGCGGCTGGGCATTCAGCCCCGGCTGGAATACGAGGGAGGCCGGCGGGGCTGGGTCGGTGACAACCCCTTCATCGTCCTCGACTGTTCCCGCATCCGGGCGCTGGGATGGCGGCCCCGGCTCACAATCAAGGAAGGTATCTTGCGGACCTTGGAGTACCTGATCTCGAATCCTTGGGTCGTAGATCCCCCGCGCCGCGAGCGGAAGCGGCCGTCTCCGCACGGGGAACCACATGAAACTGAGGGGTAAATACGCCCTGGTTTCCGGGGCCAGCCGGGGACTGGGGGCCCGTATCGCCCGCCGTTTCGCCGAAGAAGGGGCGGCCCTGGCGCTGTGCGCCCGGTCGGAAAAGGCCCTGGCGCAGATTCGGCGGCGTCTCCTCCAGGCGGTGCCCGACCTAGAGGTCATGGTCCTGCCCACCGACATCAGCCGGGAAAAGCAGGTCGACCGCCTGGCCCGCGCGGTGGAGGACGCCTTTCCCCACCTCGACATACTGGTGAATTGCGCCGGAGTGGCCGGCCCGCGCGGGCTGCTGCCGGCAGCCGATTGGCAGGAATGGAAAAAGGCGATCGTTATCAACCTGCTGGGCACCGCCTACATGATCCGGACGTTCCTGCCGGCGCTGCGTCGCAGTCGGCGAGGCAAGATAATCAACATATCCGGCGGGGGCGCCACCCGTCCCCTTCCGGGATTGAGCTCCTACGCGGCGTCCAAGGCCGCCGTGGTGCGGCTTACCGAGACCCTGGCCCGTGAACTGGGTTCCCAGTCCATCGACGTTAACGCTGTGGCCCCCGGCGTGCTGGCAACCCGCATGGTGGACGATTTTCTTGAACTGGGTGCGGAAATCCTCGGCCAGCAATACGTGGAGGAAGTCGCCCGGCAGAAGCGTGACCCGCTGCCGGCGATGGACCGCGCCGCCGACTTGTGCGTTTTCCTGGCATCCGAGCAGGGCGACGGTATCAGCGGCAGACTGATCAGCGCCGCATGGGACCCCTGGAAGAAATTCCCCCGCTTCCGCGAGCGGATCGCCTCCTCCGACATATACACCCTGCGGCGCATCGTCCCGGCCGACCGGGGCATCGAGCTGGAGTGACTCGAAGATGAAGCTGGCAGTCATCGGATGCGGCCTGGTGGGACGCAAACGCGCCCTGGCATGCGGGGACCACTCCGTGGCGTGGGTTGCCGACCGCGATCCACGGCGCGCCGATGGACTGGCCGGATGCCTGCCCGGCGCCCGGGCGACTTCCGACTGGCGGCAGGTACTGGACGACCCGTCGGTGGAGGCAGTGATCGTCGCCACCCCGCACCACCTGTTGGCCCCGATCACCCTTGCAGCCCTGGAGGCGGACAAGCACGTGCTGGTGGAGAAGCCGGGGGCACGAAGCAGTGCAGAACTTGAACCGGTACTGCGGAAAGCGCAGGCGTCCGGCCGGGTGGTGAAAGTGGGCTTCAACCACCGGTTCCACCCGGCGGTAGCGCGTGCCAAGCGGATTGTGGACAGTGGTGCCGCCGGGCGGTTGATGTTCGTGCGGGGTCTCTATGGTCACGGTGGACGAATCGGCTACGAGAAGGAATGGCGTGCCGACCCCGATCTGGCCGGCGGAGGGGAAGCCATTGACCAGGGCATACACCTGGTCGACCTGGCCCGCTGGATCCTGGGAGACTTCGTCGACGCGGTCGGCTATGCTCCCACGTTATTCTGGAATATGCCGGTGGAAGACAACTGTTTCATGTTGCTGCAGACTGAATCCGGCGCGTGTGCCTTCCTGCACGCGAGTTGGACCGAATGGAAAAACATGTTCTGTTTCGAGATATACGGTCGGAGGGCCAAGCTGCGCATCGACGGGCTGGGAGGGAGCTACGGGATCGAACGCCTGACACACTACCGCATGCTGCCCGGGATGGGCCCCCCGGAAACGGAAGTCTTTGAATACCCGGGCCCGGACGAATCCTGGCGGCGAGAAATCGAGAGCTTCGTCAAGGCGATAGCGGGAGACGGGAACATCTGCGGCGGTCTCTCCGACGCCCTGGCGGCCCTGCGGATCGTCGAACGGATCCGGAAAAGCCGGAACCGGCTCGGCTGAACAGGCCCCGCCCGGCGCCGGGGCGGGCCCCGGGCGGGCAGGCTGGCGGGATGAAGGTCAGGAACAGATGGTTGGCGATTGCGGCGGTGATGTCGCTGGCGGCGGTGCTCCGATTCGCCTGGCTGGGCCGGGCATCCTACACCATTGACGAAAGCCAACTGGTCAAGATCGCCCTTTCCTACCGCAGCATTTCCGATCTGGTTCAACGAGAGTTCCAGCGCTTCGCCTTTCTGCACCGGCTGCCCCTCACCATGATCCTGTTGCGCCTGTGCGCGCAGACGGTGCCCTGGCAGGGACCCCTACCGCCGGAATGGGTCATGCGATTGCCCATGGCGCTCATCGGCCTGGCGACGGTCGGGTTGCTGTATGCAGCCCGCCTCCTCGGAGACCGTCGGGTCGGTTTTTGGGCCATGCTGCTCTGCGCGGTCTCCTTTTTCGCGGTCTTCTACTCCCGGGAAGCCTACGACTACTCACTGCTCATCTTCCTGTCCACTGCAACGCTCCTGGCGGCGGCGGCGTTGCTGAAAAGCACGCTGCTCAACCCCACCCGATTCCCGGTGGTGACGGC
>DTYT01000092.1 GCA_012961745.1 Kiritimatiellia bacterium
ACGGCGCCGACACGGTGATGGACCTCTCCACGGGTCCGGACGTGAAGGAGACCCGCGAGAGCATCATCCGCCACTGCCCGGTTCCGCTGGGGACCGTTCCGATCTACGAGGCGGTGCAGCGGGCGGGGAATGTTCCCGAGGAACTCACCTGGGAATTGTTCCGCGACGTGATCCTCGAGCAGGCGCAGCAGGGGGTGGACTTCTTCACCATTCACGCCGGGGTGCTGCGGGAGTACCTGCCGCTGGCGGAGCGGCGGCTGGGCGGCATAGTCAGCCGCGGGGGATCCATCATGGCCCGCTGGTGCCGCGTGCACGGCAAGGAGAATTTCCTCTACGAGCATTTCGAGGAGCTGTGCGAGATCATGCGCAGCTACGACGTGGCCTTTTCACTGGGCGACGGACTGCGTCCCGGCTGCGTCGAGGACGCCAACGACGAGGCTCAGCTGGCCGAGTTGCGCACCCTGGGCGAACTGGCGCGTCGGGCCCGGCAATCCGGATGCCAGGTGATGATCGAGGGCCCCGGCCATGTGCCGCTGCACCGGGTTAAGGAGAACATGGAACTTCAGAGACGTTACTGTGCGGGCACGCCTTTCTATACCTTGGGGCCGCTGGTGACCGACATTGCCGCCGGACACGATCATATAGCCAGTGCTATCGGTGGGGCGCTGATTGCCATGGAGGGATGCGCGCTGCTGTGCTACGTCACCCCGCGGGAGCACCTGGGGCTACCCACGGTGGAGGATGTGCGCGAGGGCGTCATTGCGCACCGCATCGCCGCACACGCCGCGGACATCGCCCGGGGGATACGCTGGGCGCGGGAATGGGACCGGGCGGTCTCCCGGGCGCGGCGCGAGCTCCGATGGGACGACCAGATGCGTCTCTTCCTGGACCCGGAGACCGCGAAGCGGCGCTTCGCCGAGGTAAACGCGGACGGGACGAAGACCGTCTGCACCATGTGCGGCAGGGAGTACTGTGCGGTGAGGATTTTCAGCGAGTCTTCGCCGCCGGAGGAAGCGCAGTGAGACCCGTCGCCCTGACCATAGCGGGGACCGACCCGGTGGGAGGGGCCGGCGTGCAGAACGACGTTCTGGTGATGGAAAATCTCGGGGTGCGGGCTTGCTCCGCGGTGACCGCCGTGGTGGCCCAGAACACGCAGGGCGTCCGCAGTATCGAGACCGTTCCGGCACAGATGGTGGGTGCCCAGATCCGGAGCGTGCTTGAGGATTTGAGGGTAGCCGCGGTGAAGATCGGGATGCTGGGATCGGCGGAGACCGTTCGCGAGGTGGCCGGAACCCTGGAGGGGGTCAGCGTACCGGTGGTGGCCGACCCGGTGTCGGTTTCAAGCAGCGGCACGCCGTTGTTGCCGGAGGGAGGCCTGGAGGCCTACCGCAGGAGTCTGCTTCCCCGAGTGGACCTGTTGACGCCCAACGTGCGCGAGGCCGAGGAGCTTTCCGGCATGCCCATCCGCAGCAGCGCGGACGTGGAAGCCGCTGCCCGGGCCATCGTTGCGCGCGGCGCGGGATCGGTCGTGATCAAGGGCGGTCATGCGGCGGGAGGGAATTACTCGAGCGACTTCTGGACCGACGGCCAGCGCAGGTGGTGGCTTCATGGTCCCCGGTGGCCGGTCGCGGATACGCATGGCAGTGGATGCGTATTCTCGACGGCGGCCGCCTCGGCGCTGGCCCTGAGCTACCCGCTCGCGGATGCTTTGGTCGTCGCCCGGGCCTATGTCAGCGCCGGACTGCGGCGGGCGGAGAGGCCGGGGGGCGGGCGCGCCCTGCTGGATAGGGGAGGATGGCCATCGGAGGCCCGGGATCTGCCCTGGATATCCATGTCGGAGAACCCGGACCCCGGGGAGGCGTTCCGGCCGCCTCGGCCGGAGGACATCCGGTTCTGTCCGATCGCCGCCGCCGCGGAGGACGCCCGCGAGCTGTACGAGGCCGGGGCGCGGCTGGTGCAGATCCGGATCAAGAATCTCGAGGGGGCGGAACTGCTGAGGGAGCTCCGGCGCACGGTGGAGATCGCCCGGAGCATGGGACGCCGGGTGTTCGTCAACGATTACTGGGAGGCGGCGCTGGAACTCAAAGCCGACGGGGTGCACCTGGGGCAGGATGATCTGGAAGGGGTGGACTTCGGACGGCTGGCACGTTCAGGGATGCTGCTGGGAATCAGCGCACACGACTACTTCGAGCTGGCACGGGGTTGGAACCACCGGCCGTCGTATTTCGGAGTCGGCGCGGTCTTTCCGACTCCTTCCAAGCAGGTGGATTATCCGCCGCTCGGGCTGGCCGGCCTGCAGCGGTTGGCTGCCCTTTCTCCAGTACCGGTGGTAGCGATCGGCGGGATTACCCTGGAGCGAGCCGCCGAGGTCTATGCCCACGGTGCGGACGGAATAGCGGTGATTTCCGACGTGGCCCGGGGGCCGGGCCGCGCGGCGCGGGTCGCCGGATGGCTGGAGGCG
>DTYT01000093.1 GCA_012961745.1 Kiritimatiellia bacterium
ACCGTGGGTTCGAATCCCACCCCCTCCGCCAGCCACCAGAACAGTTGGCTATATCAACAATTCATTCCTCGGCTCCATTTTTTCACTGCCCCCGCCTACCCCTTCCGCTTGTGAATACCCGCCAATCCCACCCCCCACTGCACTCCGGCATTACCTCGGATGAAGGCCACTGTCGGCCTCCAGCTCGTGACCGAGCGCCGGCTACAATAATGTCGCGCGATCGACATTATCGTCTTGAGGACGGGGTAAGTTTGTGCAACACTGCCTGACCACGCATGGAGCGTGGTCCCGGTGCGGGGTGGCCGTCAGTGTACAGTTCGAGTCAGGAAGTAGGAGGTAGCCATGAATCTGCAGAAACCGAATGCCGATGAGGCCCTGCTGAGCTTCAATCGTTCCCGGAGCGTCGCTCCGCAATCGGGCCTATGCTCGCGATGTCTGGATGGTTGCCGCGGCGGCTGTGACCTCTTCACCGCCGCGTTTCGCGGCCGGGAACTATTGTATCCCGGTCCCTTCGGTGAGGTCACCGCAGGCGCCGACAAGGACTATCCGGTAGACTATTCCCACCTTAACATCCTGGGTTATGCTCTCGGAGCCGAGGGCATTGCGGCCGACCCCGACCAGGCCACCTTCCCCGCGGTGGACACGCAGACCACCTATGGCGTCAAGCATCCGGTGAGCATGTCAGTTCCGGTTTTCACCGGCGCATTGGGCAGCACCGATATCGCTCGCAAGAACTGGGATCACTTTGCGATTGGAGCGGCGATCGGCGGCATAACCCTGGTCTGCGGGGAAAACGTCTGCGGGATTGATCCCGAACTGCAACTGGACAAACAGGGACACGTAGTCGAGTCCCCGCAGATGCGGCGGAGGGTGGAGGTATACCGGCGGTATCATGACGGCCGGGGCGACATTGTGGTACAACTCAACGTGGAGGATACGCGCTTCGGCGTGGCCGAGTACGTGGTGGAGAAACTGGGCGTCGAAACCATCGAACTCAAGTGGGGTCAGGGCGCCAAGTGCATCGGCGGAGAGATCAAGGTCGACACGCTGGATAGGGCGCGGGAACTCAAGGAGCGCGGGTATATCATTACCCCCGATCCGGACGACCCGGCTATCCAGGCCGCGTTCCGCGACGGCGCCGTCCGGCAATTCGAGCGCCACTCCCGGCTGGGCTTTGTCGAGAAGGAAGCCTTCCTCAAGGAAGTCGAGCGTCTGCGGCGGCTCGGCGTAAAGCGCGTGACCCTTAAGACCGGAGCTTACCCCATGCGCGAGCTGGCGATGGCCATACGGTGGTCTTCCGATGCTGAAATAGACCTGTTAACCATTGACGGCGCCCCCGGAGGCACCGGCATGAGCCCATGGCGCATGATGAACGAGTGGGGCATTCCTTCGATCTACCTGCATTCCATGGCCTATGAGCTGTGCCGGAAGCTGGCGGATAAGGGCCGCTTTGTTCCCCATCTGGCTTTCGCCGGAGGTTTTTCCACCGAAGATCACGTGTTCAAGGCCCTGGCCCTCGGAGCCCCGTTTTGTAAGGCGGTCTGCATGGGCCGGGCGTTGATGATTCCCGGCATGGTGGGCAAGAACGCTGAAAGATGGCTGCGCGGTGAAGACGGCGGCCTGCCCAAGCACGTCGCCCGATACGGATCCACCCGCGAAGAGTTGTTCGTCTGCTACGAAGAACTCAAGGCCCGCTTCGGCAAGGAGGTCGACTCCTTCCCGCTGGGTGCCCTGGGCATCTACAACGTGGTCGAGAAGCTCCGGGTCGGCTTGCAGCAGCTCATGGCGGGTGCCCGCAAGTGGCGCGTGGACCTAATCCAGCGTTCCGATCTGGTATCCCTCTCCCGGGATTGCGCCGAGATAACCGGCATCCCCTATGTCATGGAAGCCTATCGGGACGAGGCATTGGCCATCATTGACGGCTGAGCCCGGCGAATGGGCCCCCGTGGCGGTGGCGGCCGGCGCGTATGCTTGGGAGGTCGAAATGGTCCTCGGGAGCGAGTCTTGCGCCGTGTTGCCGGTACCCACCCGCCGCCCGGCGCCGACTGTAGAAAGTGGCTGGATAAGGCTCTCCCATCCCGTCAGGCCAACCCATACGGTGAGCGCCAAGCGGCCAGCAACCAGGACTGGGGCTGCAACATTGTAGGAAAGCCAAAACGGGCCGACATTTTTGTTTGTCTCCGGTGAAGGAGCGACAATTTTCTCTGGTGAAAA